>JBFFKD010000028.1:0-12983 GCA_041555595.1 Motiliproteus sp. | reverse complement strand
GCCTATATCATTGAGTACCAACCGCCGGATCGGCGAGTTAGCTTGCGCAGCCAACGCCATGCCAATCAGCCCCCCCATTGAGGTTCCGACCCAATCGACCTGTTTAACGTTAAGCCGGGCAATCAGCGCGGTCATATCCTGCAAGTATTGAGGCATCGCGTAGGGGCTACCCGCAGGCAACCAATCACTCTGGCCACGACCAACCACATCGGGGCAAACCACCCGGTAGTTTCGCGACAGTGCCAACGCCAGCTCATCAAAGTCCCGGCTGTTACGTGCCAAGCCGTGCACACAGATCAACACCCGCTGATTTTCAACCGCGCCCCACTCGTGATACACCACCTCGTGAAAGCCCTGCGGATTAAGAGATTGGAAACTTTCCGTTCGCATCAACGCGCCCACCTTAGACCGTAAAAAGCTTGCAACATAGCACACTTAAGCCCAGATTCACTCACCCCAAGCCGCCGATTAAAGAGCTATCAAGCTCAACCAAACAGCGTCAATTGCTGGCCACCTTGATCACTATCGGGCTCCCCCAAGCGTACCCCCACCCCTAACAACCGAACCGGGCGGTTGCGACGCCTAACCCCCTGGACCAGTAACGCCTTAAACAACGCCGCCGAGCCGATACCGTCCGAATAAGATTCCACCGTGGTCTGAACAAAGTCATCGAACTTGACCTTCACCAGCGTGCCGGTCACTGGGTAATCAGCGTCGATACGAGCCAACCGTTGCTGCAGCCGTTCCAGCAGTGGCTGTAACTGGTTTTGGCAGGCACTCAGATTGGTCAAATCCTGCTGATAGGTATGCTCGACACTGACACTCTTGCGCTGTCGCTCGACCCGCACCGGTCGATGATCGATCCCCCGACACAGCTGATATAACCGTTCGCCAAAACTACCGAGCCACAGCTTTAGTTCAGCCTGATCATAGCGGCGCAGGTCAGCGCAGGTTGCCACATCGCGCTGCATCAGCTTGGCTGCGGTCGCAGGCCCCACGCCATAGATCTGCCGCACCGATAATTGGGCGGCAAAAGCATCGACCTGTTCGGGAGTCACTACACACAAGCCGTCGGGTTTATTCCAGTCGCTGGCGACCTTGGCCAGAAATTTATTCGGCGCCACGCCTGCCGAAATCGTTATCCCAACCTGCTCACTGACCTGCTGACGAATCGCTTGTGCCATCCGAGTCGCACTGCCATCACATTGAGCGCTGTTGCTGACATCCAGAAAAGCCTCATCGAGTGATAGAGGCTCGACCAGATCGGTGTATTGCCGAAAAATCGCACTGATCTGCTCAGAAGCCAGGCGGTACTTGGCCATCGTGCCTGGCATGATCAACAGCTGCGGGCATAGCTTTTTAGCCTGCGCCGAGGCCATCGCAGAGTGAACTCCAAACTGGCGCGCCAGATAGTTACAGGTTGAGATCACTCCGCGCCGGCCCGGATCACCGCCGATCGCCATCGGGATGTTCTGCAAACGCGGATCATCACGCATCTCTACGGCGGCAAAGAAGCAATCACAATCAGCATGGATGATTTTACGGGACATAGACACGACTAGTTTCAGATAACCCAAAGAGCCTGCTTGCGATAAAAGATACCGTATAGGCGCACCATTAACTGTATGCATAACCAGTACTATTATCCAGTCCTTTATCGGCTTTCTAGCGTTTTAAGTTACGACTAGCCTGTTCAATACAAACAACAAACAGCGCTGATGATTTGCTCAATGGAGCTGACTGATCACTATCGATGAACTTATTGCCCTGCCATCTGATCATCGCCATTAAATGGGTGTATGCTCTGGTCCCAGTTTACGCGACCATAGAGTACGTTCCCTTAGATCAACCCCCTCATCAGGAGATAACGAAATGTTTGAAGCCTTAGACGCGCAACCACAAGACCCAATTTTGGCACTGATGGCGCAATTTCGGCAGGATACCCACCCCCTCAAAGTTGATCTGGGAGTCGGGGTCTACAAAGATGAGCAGGGCGATACCCCGATTATGGACGCGGTCAAGCAAGCCGAGGCATTGCGCGCCAAAAATGAGCACACCAAGAGCTATATTGGCCCGGCAGGATCAGCCGGTTTCAACAGCGCGATCACCGAACTGCTATTGGGTGCAGATCACTCGGTCATTAGCGATAACCGAGTTTACACAGCCCAAACCCCGGGCGGCTGTGGTGCCTTGCGTATGGCCGCCGAATTCCTGAGCGCGACCCAACCCGGCAGCAGCGTTTGGGTCAGCGACCCGACTTGGGCCAACCACGAGGCACTGCTCGGCGCCGCTGGATTACCGATTCGGCGCTACCCCTATTACGACGCCAGTAGCCACGGAGTCGACTTCGACGCCATGATCAACACGCTAGAACAAGCATCACCTGGCGACATCGTATTGCTGCACGGCTGCTGTCACAATCCCAGCGGCGCCGATCTCAACGAGGCGCAATGGCAAACGATGACCGAGCTATGCCTGAACAAAGGACTGTTGCCGTTTATCGATATCGCCTATCAGGGACTGGGACAAGGACTCGATCAAGATGCCTACGGCTTGCGCCTGATGGCATCGCAGTTGCCCGAACTGGTGGTTGCCAGCTCCTGCTCCAAGAATTTCGGTCTGTATCGCGAACGCACCGGTGCGGTAATGCTGATTGGTGCCAACGCTGATCAAGGCAGCAAGGCCTTCTCACAACTGTTGGCTGTCGTTCGAAGTAATTACTCGATGCCGCCCGCTCACGGTGCTGCGATCGTCGAGATCATCTTGGGTAATCCTGAACTGCGAGCCAACTGGGAAGCCGAACTAAGTCAGATGCGCCAGCGGATTCAACAACTGCGTAGCGAGCTGGTTAAACAGCTTGGCAGCCGTGGCCATGATTTTAGCTTTATCGAATCCGAGCGCGGAATGTTCTCGTTCTTGGGGATCAACCCACAGCAGATCCAACAACTGCGCGAGCAGCACCACCTGTATATCGTCAGCTCCAGCCGAGTCAATATCGCCGGGTTATCGATGAGCAACATGGATCGGGTGGTCAACGTGATAGATGAGGTATTACGCGGTTAAGTCTAGCCGTCTGAGCTAACGACAAACGTTATAGCGCGAGTATTCGGCCTTTAGGGAGCGGGTACTCGCCAACCCCATCGACAAGCACCCTCGCCCCTGACTTTTTAAGCTTTCGACGCTTCTCTCTTACCACTGGCCGCACTGGCTCGCTGTAGATGTTGATCCAACCCAGCATTCTCCAACGCCTTATTGAGCATCAATCGAATCTCGGTTTCACTCTGCATCCGTAGCGCGTTGGCAACCAACCCTTCAGCCTGCTGTCGACTGATCGAGCGGATCACATGTTTAATTCGAGGCAGGCTATGAGCGTTCATACTGAACGAATCCAACCCCATTCCCACTAACAGCAAGATCGCAGCGGGATCGGCAGCCAGCTCGCCACAAAGACTGATCGGCAAGCCATTCTTGTTAGCCTGCTCGGTGATATAGTGCAGCGCCCGAACCACACTCGGATGCAGACGTGAAAACAGCCCCGCGACGCTCTGGTTATTACGATCGACCGCTAGCAGATACTGGGTCAGGTCATTGGTCCCGATCGAGATAAAGTCCAGACGCCAAGCCATAAAATCGAGCAGAAACAGCGTCGCGGGTACCTCTACCATGATGCCGATAGGCGGCTTTTCGATCTCCAACCCCTCGCTGCGCAATCCTTTGATCGCCTTGCGCAACAGTTCGAAGAAACTATCGACCTCATCAACACTGCTAATCATCGGCAGCAAGATCTTAAGATTGTTCAAACCTTCATTAGCCCGCAGCATGGCTCGAATCTGGCCCAAAAAGATCTCCGGGTGATCGAGCGTGAAGCGAATACCTCGCCATCCCAGATAGGGGTTATCCTCTTCAACCGGAAAATACGGCAGTGGTTTATCGCCGCCGATATCGAGTGTTCGCATCGTCACCGGATACGGATGAAACTGGCTTAGCATCTTGCGGTATACCCGATACTGCTCCTCTTCGGTCGGGAAACTATCGTGCACCATAAATGGGATCTCGGTGCGGTACAGCCCAACCCCTTCGGCCCCCTTATCCAATCCTGGGTTCATATCCGATAACAGACCGGTATTTGCCTGTAGCGCAATCTGAAAGCCATCGGTCGTTTCGGCGGGCAGGTCGCGCAGCTTATCCAACGAGCGGTCAAATTCATTGTCCTGCCGCGCCAAACGGGTGAACTCTGCCCTTATCGCGGTCGATGGCTGAAAATGCACCCGCCCCTGATAACCATCGATGATGGCCGACTTGCCGGCCAACTTGCGTAATGGCAGCTCACCGACCCCCATCACAGCAGGCACGCCCAGCGCACTGGCCAGGATCGCTGTATGCGACAGGGCTGATCCTTGCTGGCAGATAATTCCGGCTAATTTACCCTGCGGTACCTGAGCGATATCGGTAACGCTGACCACATTGCCGGCCAGGATAGTCGGTTGGTCGTAACTGATAATGGGAGTATCCGGTTCAACTAAGAACTTCAGTAGTCGCAGGCCGATACTTCGAATATCTTCGCCACGCGCTCTGAAATAGGGATCTTCCATCCCCTCAAAGATCGCCGCGTGCTCTTCAATGACCACCTTGAGCGCTGCCGGAGCTATCGCACCCGCCTTAATCCGCTTCTTAATCGCCTGCTGCAGATCATCCGAATCAAGGATCATCTGATAGGCATCAAAGATCGCCTGCACATCCCCCGGTGTGCCCGCCATCTGCAGCTGCCCCTGTTGCAGCTCTTGTCGCACCAGCGTGACTGCGCCCTCGAACTGCTCTAACTCAGCCTTAGGATCCAACGCGCACAGATCTTCGACATCTTTAAAACTGAGTCGACTTCCCGCAGCCACAACTCGACCTATGCCGATTCCGGGTGAGCCGATGATACCGTTGACGAAGCTGTTACTTTTCTTGCTGGTTTTCAGCAGTTCAGCAACACTGCCGCTGATGATGGCATCATTGAGTGCCGCCGACAGATGGGCAGCGATCGTTACCAAAAACGCCTCATCCTCATCACTAAACCGACGGCTGACGCGTTGCTGCACGACCACAACCCCCACCAATTTTCGATAATGGATGATCGGAGCGCCAAGGAAGGCGTGAAACGATTCCTCTTGCGCTTGCGGGAACAGATGAAACTTGGGGTGTCGCGGGGCATCTTCGATATTGAGGAGTTGCTGCTGCTCACCAACCAACCCCACCAAGCCATCGCCAAGCGGCAGCCGGATCTTGCCAACCGAGCTCTGGTCAAGGCCTAGGGTATGCATCAACACCAGCTCTTTACTGTCCGCATCCATCAGATAGACACTACAAACATCGACCGAAAGAACCTGCTGCACCTGGGACGAGATCATCCGTAGCATTTCGGGCAGCGAAGCGGCGGTGTTAACGTCCTGAACGATCCGTTGAAGCAGAGCAAGACTGGGCATAATGATACCTACACTTAAATGCGGGGTAGTTCAGCCAACATCTTCAAGCATAGGGCTGTAAAAATAAAGCAATATGACAGCCCGCTAAGTTGGCCACAATACCAAGGCTATTAACCTGGTTGGTAGCACACGCGATTACGGCCACTATCTTTAGCTTGGTAAAGAGCCTGGTCGGCCTGCTCGGTTAGGGTACGAGGCGAGGCATCGTTTGACGGGATCAACGACTTTACTCCGGCACTGATCGTCACCACATCGGCAGCCGATGAAAAGCCATGCGGCAGCTTCAAATCTTGCACGGCTTTAATCATCGTTTCAGCCACCACTCGGGCACCCTCGAGACCCGTTTCGGGTAGCACCGCAACAAACTCCTCACCACCGTAACGCGCCAACAGGTCTGCGGGACGTCGCATACACTTGGCCATCGCTCGAGCCACCTGACGCAGGCAGTCATCCCCCATCGAGTGGCCGTAATTATCGTTGTACAGTTTGAAGTGATCGATATCGATCAGCACGACCGCCAACTCGCTGCCTTTGCGCCGGGATCGCAGCCACTCATCTTCAATTTTCCGGTCAAATTCGCGCCGATTGGGTAGCTCTGTTAGGTAATCGAGTCGGGCCAACGAAGCCAACAACACCGAACTGCGCTTCATCCGCAAGTGCAAATCCAGCCGCGCCTGACACACTTTGGGGTTGGATAGATCGAACACCACATCGGTAGCACCCGCATCGAAGCAACTCATCTCCAGTTCCTGGTCAGGTTGCGCCAGTAATATTAACAGTGCCGTATTTCGATGATCGGGATCGGTACGCAGCTGCGAACAGTAACGAAGCCCGGCATCACCAAGACTGACATAGTCAATCAACACCATATCCGGCAGACAAGAGTCTTTCTCAAGCCACTGCTGCGCCGCAGCCACCGATGCTAGCGATTCAATCTGATAAGCCGCCTTTAATTCGGTGACATCACAACGTTGCTCGATCTCTTCGCCGATCAGCAATACGCTTTGCTTGGGCTTGAGCTCACACGCAGCCAAGCTCTCGGGAACCATCGGCATATCACTGCCAGAGAAGAAGCTCGAAAGCAGGTCGAAAGTCGGGAATCCCAGTAGCGGTTTCTCTTGTTGCTCCGACATCATCGCCGGTAAGCGACAATGAAACCGCTCCCCCTGCCACTGCTGCTGCCATTGCGCAAGTTCAGCTTCGGTAGCTTGCTCAAATTCGGTCTCTGGGTAGCTCAGCTCAGCCAGAACACATAGCTCACGCAGCAATTCGGGATCGGAGATATCCAGACCTTCCTGCCAGTAACTACGGTAGATACGAGTCCTCAGCTCGGACAACTGACGCTGGTTATCAGGCTGGCGTGACAACTCCAACACCAGCGAATTGGCCAATGCCGTCTTAGGTCGGAAAGGCGGAGTCGAGATTGACACTTCCGGGGCACGTTTACGCACCACACCCACCTCATTAATCAACTGGGTCTGATCGACCAGCGTTGAGTTTTTGCTGGATGCGGCTGGCATATGTTCAATTCCACGCCACAGCACCTTAGCACTGTCACCGAGCATCATGATCCGTTCGTTAAGGGCAAAACAGAACGGACAGTTGAAATCCGAATAGAAAAAAAATTGCTCCTGCAAACTGAACTCCTTCAGACATCGATACATAAGTGATAGCCAATGTGGTTAATATCAACCACATAACTAAAACAACACTGAGAATAATACAGCAAAACAAAGGCTGTTAGAGCAATAAAGCAACCGTATTTTATCTGGTCGCCCGGCCTTGTACGACGGTATAATAGACGGTTGATTTTGCGACCACCCAGCCCGGCACTTCAGCCTGGCCCCTAGGTCGTTAACGATTTGATATTAGCGTTGTAAAGGTAGGTAGCGGTTCCATGGCCAAGAAATTATTCATTAAAACCCACGGCTGTCAGATGAACGAGTACGATTCCTCGCGTATCTCTGATCTGCTGGGAGAAAGCCATGCGATGGAGCTAACCGACAATCCCGACGATGCCGACATCCTGCTGCTCAACACCTGTTCGATCCGCGAGAAGGCTCAGGACAAGGTGTTCCATCAACTGGGGCGCTGGAAAAAACTGAAACAGAAACGGCCAGAGCTGATGATCGGCGTAGGCGGCTGTGTTGCCAGCCAGGAAGGGGCAGCAATTCGCGACCGTGCGCCCTACGTTGATATGATTTTTGGCCCGCAAACCTTGCACCGCCTGCCCGAGATGGTCGACCTGACTCACCAGGGCAAAACCGGCCATGTTGATGTCAGTTTTCCTGAGATCGAAAAATTCGATCGCCTGCCCGCGCCTCGGGTCGACGGCACCGAAGCCTTTGTCTCGGTAATGGAAGGCTGCAGCAAATACTGCACCTTCTGTGTCGTGCCTTACACCCGTGGTGAGGAGGTCAGTCGACCGCTGGGCGATGTCCTGCTAGAGGTCGAGCAATTGGCCGAACAAGGCGTTCGTGAGATCCACCTGCTCGGGCAGAACGTCAACGCCTACCGTGACGAGACCGACGATGGCGACAGCGTCGACCTGGCCGAATTGATCGGTTATGTTGCCGCCATCAACGGTATCGACCGGATCCGCTTCACCACCTCCCACCCAGTCGAGTTCAGTGACAGCCTGATTCAGGCGTTCATCGACATTCCCGAGCTGGTCAGCCACGTCCACTTGCCGGTTCAAAGCGGTTCGGACCGAGTACTGATGGCGATGAAGCGTGGCCACACCGCGCTCGAATACAAATCCAAGATCCGCAAGCTGCGCAAGGCCCGGCCCGACATCAGCCTGTCATCGGATTTCATCATCGGCTTCCCCGGCGAAACCGATGCTGACTTTGAAGCCACTATGAATCTGATTCACGAGATCGGTTTTGACCACTCATTCAGCTTTATCTACAGCCCTCGCCCAGGCACCCCGGCGGCCGAACTGCCCGATAGCACTGACGAAGAGACCAAAAAGCAGCGACTGCAGATCCTGCAACGGCGAATCATCTCGCAAGCGATGGATATCTCGCAAGCGATGGTCGGCAGCGAACAGAAGATACTCGTCAGTGGTTACTCCAAGAAAGATCCAGGCAAATTACAAGGACGCACTGAGAACAACCGGGTGGTCAACTTTCCATGCGATGATCCCGATCTGATCGGTCGTTTTGCCACCGTAAAGATCGCCCACGCCTATCCCAACAGCCTGGTCGGGGAACTACTCCACAGTGAAACCGATCAATCTAAGTAACAGAGCGGACCAGTAGCCATCACAACAAAACCCGGCGTAGATTCGGGTTTTGCCATAGAATAGAGACACGATGGCATTCAATACAACCAACCGAAGAGGCGTTTCAACTCCTTGACTACCCACTCCTTAGCGACCACCTCCTTAGAAGCTAATGGCGCAGTCCGCTTCACCCTAGAACCGGACAACCCGACCCACCTGGCCAACCTGTGCGGCCAACTGGACGAACACCTGAGACTGATCGAACGCCGGCTCGGCATCCAGATCCGCAACCGTGGCAACGATTTCCAACTGGTCGGCGATCACAGCACCACCCAGGCCGTCACCGAAATTTTACGCGAGCTCTACCATCAGGCCAGCCACGGCACTCAGCTAACTCCTGAGATGGTGCATCTGTCGCTACAACAGTCCGAGCTGGAACAGCGCGCTAGCCAGAGCAGCCACAAACAGTTCCAGATCAAAACCCGTAAAGCGCTGATCAAACCGCGCGGTGAGCACCAGAACCGGTATGTGGGCAGCATCCGCGACCTGGACATCAACTTCGGCATTGGCCCCGCCGGCACCGACAAGACCTTTCTAGCAGTCGCTTGCGCCGTTGATGCACTCGAGCGCGAGCAGGTTCGACGCATTCTATTAGTACGCCCGGCAGTTGAAGCCGGTGAAAAACTGGGTTTCCTCCCCGGCGACCTGGCGCAGAAGATCGACCCTTACCTGCGACCGCTCTACGACGCTCTATACGAGATGCTCGGCTTCGATACCGTATCACGGCTGATCGAACGTAATATCATTGAAGTCGCGCCGCTGGCGTATATGCGCGGCCGCACCCTCAATCACGCCTTCGTGATTCTGGACGAAAGTCAAAACACCACCCGCGAACAGATGAAGATGTTCCTGACCCGGATCGGCTTTGGTTCCAGCGCAGTCATCACCGGAGACATCACCCAGATCGACCTGCCACGCGGCACCGAATCCGGCCTCAAGCATGCCATGAGCGTTCTTGATGGCGTCGAAGGGATCGGTTTCACCCTGTTCCACTCCAAAGATGTCGTACGCCATCCGTTAGTCCAACGTATTGTTCGCGCTTACGACAGTCATCAACAGCAAACCGATTCATAGCCACCCAATTGATACCATCAGCCTTGAGCCGACAGTCATGAGCATAACGATCGACCTCCAACTGGCCAGCGAAGCCGCTGGTCTACCACACGCTGATGACCTGCAACACTGGGTCGAAGCAGCACTGCACGACCGCCAAACTAGCGCCGAGCTGTGTATCCGTATCGTCGACGAGCCCGAAAGCCAACAGCTTAATAACGATTATCGGGGCAAAGACAGGCCGACCAATGTCTTATCGTTTCCCTTTGAAGCACCTACTGGTATCGAACTACACTTGCTCGGGGATCTGCCGCTGGGCGATCTGGTGATCTGCGCGCCCGTGGTGGCAGCCGAAGCGGAGCAACAGGGCAAGCCGCTACGGCACCACTGGGCCCACATGGTGGTTCACGGAGTGCTACACCTGCTGGGATACGACCATATCAGCGACCAACAGGCCGATCAGATGGAGCCACTGGAAGTACAGATCCTGGCCGCGTTGAACATCGCCGACCCTTATTGCACCGACGATTAAACGACTATTTTTGATCGACCCGTATTAAAACAACCATGTTTGAACACAGGCCAGATACCACCGCAGTGGATCAGCCGAAACGAGGCACCATCTGAATGAGCGAAGACCGATCGAGCAACGGTCAGGGCAACAAGTCCTGGCTTGAAAAACTCTCCCAAGCGTTCTCTGACGAGCCGCGCGACCGTGATGAACTGCTGGCGGTACTTAATAACGCAGTCGAGAGCCAGGTGCTTGATAGTGATGCGATGGGGATCATCGAAGGCGCACTCGATGTCTCGGATATGCAGGTGCGTGACATCATGATTCCGCGACCACAGATGGTGGTCATCAACTCCACCCTACCCGCACAACAGTTTTTACCCGAGATGATCGACGCCTCGCACTCACGATTCCCGGTTATCGGCGAGTCACCCGACGAGGTGATCGGTATTCTACTGGCCAAAGACCTTCTGCCTTATATCCTCAAAGGCGGCGTCGATAATTTCGACATTAAGGATGTGATTCGACCGGCGATCTTCGTACCTGAAAGCAAGCGCCTAAACATCCTACTCAGCGAATTCCGATCCACCCGCAATCACATGGCGGTGGTGGTCGACGAGTACGGCGGCATCTCCGGCCTGATCACCATCGAAGATGTTTTGGAACAGATCGTTGGCGAGATCGAAGATGAATTCGACGAGGACGAGGACGACACCCAGATCAAGCAGATCGAGAGCAACGCCTTCTTCGTCAAAGCGTTAACCGAGATCGAAGATTTCAACGAATATTTCAACTGCCAGCTCGACGATGCCGAATTCGACACCATTGGCGGCATCGTGATCCACCACTTCGGACACCTGCCGCAACGCGACGAATCGGTCGACCTGGGTGGCTTCAACTTCAAAATCCTAAACGCCGATAACCGACGCATCCGGCTGCTACAGGTGTCTCGCCTCATCCCAAATAGCTAATGAGACCTGCAACCAACACCGCTCAACCCCAGCGTGTCGACGCCCCAAGCAAACGTTTTTTGGACGGCATCAACCAAGGTTATAGAGCTAATCTATTTGCACTGCTGGCCGGTGGTATTGCGCCATTCGGCCTCGCCCCGTTCGAGCTCTGGCCACTGACAATACTCTCCTGCCTAGGACTGTTGATCTCACTGCAATCAGCGACATCGACCAAACAGGCCGCACTGCGGGGCTGGCTCTACGGCACCGGACTGTTCGGCGTTGGCGTATCCTGGGTCTACGTCAGCATCCACAATTTCGGCAATGCACCGATTCCGCTGGCCGCAACGATGACAGCACTGTTTGTGATCGCACTGGGGCTACTTTTTGGCCTGCACGGCTATCTGTATAAGCGCTGGCTGGCCGGCCGGCCGCTGGCGGTGCTAGTGGGGTTTCCCGCATTATGGGTACTGGCCGAATGGTTTCGCAGTTGGTTTCTAACCGGATTCCCATGGCTGCTCAGTGGCTACGCGCCACTCGACAGCTGGCTGGCCGGCTGGGCGCCGATCACCGGTGTTTATGGTCTGAGCGGCTTCTGCGCCCTGCTGGCCAGTAGCTTCTACCTGCTTCCCGGCAGCAGCAAGCAACAAAAAGTCGGAGTAGCTGCGCTGGTTTCAGCCCCCTTTGTCAGCGGCCTCCTATTGCAACAACTGCACTGGACCACACCGACCGACCAAGCGCCATTAAGGGTTGCGCTTGTACAAGGCAATATTCCGCAGCAACTCAAATGGAGCCCGCAACACAGACAACAGATCATCGATCACTACCAGTCGTTGAGCGAACCGCTGTTGAACGGCGATAGTACGACCGAGCTGATTGTATGGCCCGAAACGGCTGTACCACTGCTTTACGATCGAGCCCTGCAACAACTGCAACCGTTCGAACATGCACTGCTGAAATCCAACACCGGACTTATCAGCGGTATCCCCTACCGAACTCTAGGCCCATCGACAATCGACACCCCGGTTCGATTCCATAATTCAATCATGGGACTCGGTGCCGCCGAAGGGCTGTACCACAAGCAGCGACTGGTTCCCTTTGGCGAGTATGTACCGCTAGAGAGCTGGTTGCGCGGGCTGATCGATTTCTTCGACCTGCCAATGTCGAGCTTTAGCCTCGGACCGCCCAACCAGATCCCACTACAACTGCAACGTTCTAACGGTACCATCCAGCTATCGGCCTATATCTGCTACGAAATCGTCTACCCCGATCTAGTCGCCGAAACGGCACGCAACAGCGACCTACTGTTAACCATCAGCAACGACAGCTGGTTCGGCAATAGCCTTGCGCCGCACCAACACCTACAGATGGCACGCATGCGAGCGCTGGAAACCGGCCGCTTTCTCATTCGAGGCACCAACAACGGCATCTCGGCGCTCATCAACGCCGATGGTAAGATCATCCAGCAAGGACCACAATTTCAGGTCGATCTGCTACAAGGTGAGGTGCTACCGATGACAGGAACAACCCCGTTCGGTCAATTTGGCTCAGTGCCGGTACTTATCCTGAGTTCGCTTCTGATCGGTTTGACGCTTCGTCGCGATCATCAATCCAACTTCCTTACTGACAAACCCTAGTTTAAATCGACAGATCAGGCGGATGAGGTAAAACAGATGAGGGCGCGATTGCAGGTTCACGAGTCGCCTGTAGCAGGG
>JBFFKD010000027.1:0-13079 GCA_041555595.1 Motiliproteus sp. | reverse complement strand
TTATGGGCGATGTTGGTAGTTACTTTTTGGGGTTTATCATTGCCATGCTCGCCGTATTAACCGTTCGTGAGCAGCTGATTTCGCCTTTGTGTTGGCTGGTTTTAACCGCTCTGTTCTGGATTGATGCCAGTTATACATTGGTTTACCGGATCCTTAATGGCGAGTGCTGGTATCAGGCGCACCGATCGCACGCATATCAGATTCTTTCGCGGCGATGGGGGAGTCACAGGCGGGTTACCATCTTATCGATTTTGGTTAATATCGGTTGGTTATTGCCATTAACTTTTAGTTGCCAGTGGCTGTTGGATGAAGGTCAAATTACGGCTGCAGTCTTGGTTACAGTATTGGCCTGTGCGCCGATAATATGGGGAGTCTTCAAAGTAAAATCAGTATCTATTTCTAGTTGATTGAGAGTGTCGTTAATATTGATTATTTAAAATAATCGATAAATACTCCGGTTAAATTTGCGATCGTTGATCAAACCGTATATTTTTACTGTTACGTTTGAATTGGATTATATTTCGAGGCCTCGTATGAGCGAAATTTTAAATGTGCTAACACGCAAAACATCTCTGCGTAAGGCATGTAAAGAGTTATCTGTTTCTGAGTTGGATAAACTACTTAGTAACCTTAATGACTTGATTGACGAGCGCAAGCAGGAAGAGCAGGCTGTTGAGGCCGAGCGGGCGCAAAAACAGGCCAGTATTGATGCTATTAAAAAGCAGATGGCCGATAGCGGTATTGATATGAATGACCTTCTGGAGGTGTTGGAGGCGACTACCGCAGCTAAGCCGAAAGGTACGGTTAAGCCGAAGTATCAGATCGAAGATGCCGATGGCAACCTGCTGCAGTGGACAGGTCGAGGCCGGACGCCTAAGTTGTTCCAGGAATACTTCGATCAAGGTGGCAGTAAGGAAGATTGCCTGATCGGCTGATGGCCCGATCGAACGATAAAAAAGGTGCGCAGATGCGCACCTTTTTTGTTTCTTAGCCAAGTTGTTGCTATTAGTGATTGTAATCAATGACTGGAACCAATAATTGGAACCCAGTCAGCGGCCTGCTATGATGCCGCACTTTTTTACGATATCTGGACGGATATCGGCCCTGCTGGCGCCATACCAAAGGTAATCCTAAATGACCGACGAAAAGTTACAGAAAGTTCTTGCCCGCGCTGGTGTGGGGTCGCGCCGGGAGATGGAGCGCTGGATCGATAGCGGCCGGGTTACGGTGGCCGGCAAGGTGGCTAAGTTGGGCGACCGGATCGAGGCTGATGCGGTGGTCACGGTCGACGGTCGTCCGGTTAATTTGACCAAGTCTTCGGCGTCGGATTGTCGGGTGATTTTATATAATAAGCCGGTGGGCGAGGTCTGCACTCGCAGTGATCCTGAAGGTCGGCCTACGGTATTTGAAAAGTTGCCTAAGTTATCGGGTGGGCGTTGGATCTCGGTTGGGCGATTGGATATCAATACCAGTGGCTTGTTGTTGTTCACCAATGATGGTGAACTGGCGAATCGACTGATGCACCCTTCGTCGGAAGTTGATCGTGAATATGCGGTGCGGGTTCACGGTGAAGTAACCGATGATATGGTCAAACGATTACGTCAGGGGGTGTTGCTCGAAGACGGAACCGCTAAGTTTTCCGATGTCCGTCATTTTGATGGTAGTGGTCGTAATCAATGGTATCACGTGACTTTGATGGAGGGGCGTAATCGCGAAGTGCGGCGGTTATGGGAGTCGCAAGATGTCGAGGTTAGCCGGCTCAAGCGGGTTCGTTACGGCTGTATCTTTATGCCAAAGCGGCTGTCTACCGGTCAATGGGTCGAGTTGGGTCAGAAGGAGCTGAACGATCTGTGCGATCTGGTCTCGATCGAGCGGCGAAAGCTGGCCTCCAAGACCATTGAGCAGCATACGTCGGATCAGCGGGCACAGCGCAAAGCGCGACCGCAGCGTTCGGCAGATTCCAATCGGGGGCGAGGTTCGCGACGTAGCTAGTTGGTATCGGGTTTGGAGTGAAGTGTTAGGTTGGTTTAATTAGATTTTCCCGCTTGCCGGTCGGCAAGCGGTCTTTGTTAGAGTCCTGTTGTTGTTCTTTTTACCCTTGTGCGTCGATCGATTGGCCGTTATGGCCCTTGCTGTCTTCGCCCATTAGATACAGATAGGCAGGCATTATTTGTGCTGGAGTCGGCAGGTCGTTGGGGTTTTCACCGGGGTAGGCGGTGGCGCGCATATTGGTGCGCGTGGCGCCTGGATTGATCGCGTTTACGCGGATGTTGGTGGTGTTTTCCAGCTCGTCGGCCAAAGTCTGCATCAGTCCTTCGGTGGCGAATTTTGATACCGCATAAGCGCCCCAATAGGCGCGCCCCTGGCGGCCAACTCCCGAGCTGGTAAAGATGATTGATGCATCTTTCGATTGCATCAGTAGCGGCAGCATCGATTGGGTCAGGTAGAACTGAGCATTGACGTTAACCTGCATGACCTGATTCCAGATGCTGGGGTCGTAGTTTTCGATCGGAGTGCGGCTACCCAGTAGGCTGGCGTTGTTGAGGAGGCCATCAAGGCGGCCAAACTCTTTCTCGATGGTCTCGGCAAGTACGTCGTATTCGTGTGGTGCAGCGCCTTCGAGGTTGATCGGAATGATTGCCGCTTGGGGGGCGTTGAGCGCTTCTATCTCGTCGTATACCGCCTCGAGCTTTTTGGTGGTCCGTCCTGCAAGGATGACGGTTGCGCCATGGCTGGCGAAGCTTAGTGCAGCGGCGCGACCGATGCCGTCGCCAGCGCCGGTGATTAGGATAATGCGGTCTTTGAGTAGCTGCGCCGGGGCTTGGTAGTCAAACATGGTGCGATTCCGTTGGTGTTGGTGAGTGGTGTCTGGATGGGTTGCTTAAGTTTAGAGTCAAAATTGGACTCAGGCGCAGGTTTTGAGCCAGTTGAGTAGTTGTGCAGGGCTATCGATGAGCAGGTTGGCATTCCAGTTCTGCGGTGGATCAGTTGGATCTAAATAGCCGTAACGGGCGCCAATGCTATGCATTCCGGCATTTAAACCGGCTTCGATATCTCGCCGATGGTCGCCGACGTAGCAGCAGTGCTCAGGTTTGACCTGGAGTTCTCGGCAGGCTTTTAGCAGACCTTCGGGGTGCGGTTTGCCTCGCTCGACATGGTCCGGGCAGATCAGGGTTTGGCAGCGATCGCTTAATTGCAATGTGGCTAGGATGGGTCGGCAGTAGCGTTCTGGCTTGTTGGTGACGATGCCCCAGCGTATCTGTTTGTGTTCAAGCCACTCCAGCAGTTCAGCGATGCCATCAAACAACACAGAATCTTGGATGGGTGTGTGTTGGTAGTGCTCGAGTAGCTGTTGTTGCAGCTGGGCTTGCAGTGGGTGATTGATTCCGAACGCCGATCGCACCATCGCGGCGGCTCCGTTGGAGACCTCCCGCCGGATCAGAGGATAGTTGAGCTCGGATAGTTGTTGCTCGGCTCGCATCTGGTTGAGGATGCGGAAGAAGTCGGGAGCGGTGTCAAGCAGGGTGCCGTCTAGGTCGAACAGAACCGCTGTCGGTTTGGGGTGGCTCATCGTTACGCTGGTTTGTCGACTTGGAGCAGGTAATTAACCGTCACGTCGTGTGGATCCAGTCGGTATTGCTTGGTTAGTGGGTTGTAGCTCATTCCACAGGTAGCGCCGATCTCGAGGTCTGCAGTTCGGCACCAGTTGGCCAGTTCGCTGGGGCGGATGAATTTACTGTGATCGTGAGTGCCCTTGGGGACCAGATTAAGTAAATATTCGGCACCGACAATGGCGAATAGGAACGATTTGGGATTGCGGTTGAGGGTGGAAAAGAAAAGTTTGCCGCCAGGTTTGGTCAGTTTGGCGCAGGCAGACACCACCGAGGCGGGGTCGGGAACGTGTTCGAGCATCTCCATGCAGGTGACGATATCAAAGCTGCCGGGATGTTGTTCGGCGAGTTGTTCGACGGTGACCTGTTGGTAGTTGACCTTGATGCCTGATTCCAATCCGTGCAGTTTGGCTATTTTTAGCGGTGTGGTGCCCATATCGATACCGGTTACATCGGCGCCTCGGACTGCCATCGATTCGGATAGGATGCCGCCACCGCAGCCTACGTCTAGTACCCGTTTTCCCGCCAGCGGAATGTGTTGGTCGATAAAATTTACCCGCAGCGGGTTAATCTCGTGCAGGGGTTTGAATTCGCTCTCCTTATCCCACCAGCGACTGGCGAGTGCCTCAAATTTGGCGATCTCGTCGTGATCGACATTGTGATGTGAGTGAGGTTGTTGTTGGGATGTGTCGGAGGTCATGCGAATACCGTCTAATCAATACAGAGTTTGATGTTTTGGGGCGGTCTCTTGCTTGGCTCGATAGAGGTGTGCAGGTACCGATCTTTTAGGGGCAGGTATGTTATCACTGCGACTCGGCTCAGCACAGCTTTGAGGTTGAATTTGAAGCTTAATTTACTGCTTATGTGGTGCCGGCTTTGTGGTATGATTGCACGCATTTTTTAGCGTGGTCAAAGTGAGTCTATTTCGACCACGAGTTGATGGTATCGTCGGCTTTTTTAAAGGCCGGTTGAGCAGAAGGGATAACAGGATTATATGGGTGAGTTAGCCAAGCAGATCCAGCCGATCAATATCGAGGACGAGCTGAAACAGTCGTATCTGGATTACGCCATGAGTGTCATTGTTGGGCGGGCATTGCCGGATGTGCGTGACGGCCTTAAGCCGGTGCATCGGCGGGTGCTGTTCGCGATGAGTGAGCTGAACAATGATTGGAATAAGCCCTACAAAAAATCTGCCCGTGTGGTTGGTGATGTCATTGGTAAATATCACCCGCACGGTGATTCGGCTGTCTACGACACTATCGTCCGAATGGCCCAGCCATTCTCTATGCGACACATGCTGGTCGACGGTCAGGGTAACTTCGGTTCGGTCGATGGCGATTCTGCGGCAGCGATGCGATACACCGAAGTGCGGATGGCTAAGATCTCGCACGAAATTTTGTCTGATCTAGACAAAGAAACAGTCGACTATGTCCCTAACTACGACGGCACTGAGCTGATTCCAGCAGTGATGCCGACCCGGATTCCCAATCTGTTGATCAATGGTTCGTCCGGTATCGCGGTTGGAATGGCGACCAATATTCCACCGCATAACCTGACCGAGGTCGTTCGCGGTACCATCGCGTTGATCGACAATCCGGCGCTGGATATCGATCAGTTGATGGAGTATATCCCCGGTCCCGATTTCCCGACCGCCGCCATTATTAATGGCCGCGCCGGTATCCTGCAGGCGTACCGAACCGGTCGTGGTCGGATCTACCTGCGGGCGCAATACCATGTCGAAGAGGATGCCAAGAACGGTAAGCCGTCGATCGTGGTTACCGAGATCCCGTATCAGGTCAACAAGGCGCGGCTGATTGAGAAGATCGCCGAACTGGTCAAAGAGAAGAAGATCGAAGGGATTACCGAGCTGCGCGACGAGTCCGACAAAGACGGCATGCGGATTGTGATCGAACTGCGTCGTAACGAGGTGCCTGAGGTTGTGGTTAATAACCTCTACGCCCAGACCCAGATGGAGAACGTATTCGGCATCAACGTCGTTGCCTTAGTCGATGGTCAGCCTAAGACCTTGAACTTGAAAGAGCTGCTTGAGGCTTTTGTTCGTCATCGTCGTGAAGTGGTAACCCGTCGAACCATCTTTGAACTGCGTAAAGCCCGTGAGCGCGGCCATATTCTGGAAGGTCTGGCGGTAGCGCTGGCCAATATCGATCCGGTGATTGAGCTGATCAAGCAGTCTACCACCTCGGCTGAAGCTAAAGAGAAGTTGATCGAAACCAGCTGGCTGCCGGGTAATGTTACCGAGATGCTGGAACGTGCCGGTTCTAATGCCTGTCGCCCTGATGATCTGCCAGAAGCGTTCGGGATTCGAGAGGGGCGTTACCATCTGTCACCGGCGCAAGCGCAGGCGATTCTTGACCTGAAACTACACCGTCTGACTGGGATGGAGCAGGACAAACTGATCGACGAGTATAAAGTCTTGCTGGACAAGATCGCCGAACTGCTGGAGATCCTGGGTAGTACAGAACGTCTGATGGAAGTGATCCGTGAAGAGCTAGAAGCGATCATGACCGAGTATGGTGAGGAGCGTCGCACCGTAATCATGGCCTCGCGCCGTGATCTGACTATCGGTGATCTGATCACCGAAGAAGACATGGTTGTAACGATCTCCAACGGAGGGTACGCCAAGACCCAGCCGCTCGATACTTATCAGGCCCAGCGTCGCGGTGGTAAGGGTAAATCTGCCTCGGCGATCAAAGATGAGGACTTTATCCAGCACCTGCTGGTGGCTAATACTCACGATACGATTCTGTGCTTCACCAGTCGCGGTAAGGTTTACTGGCTCAAAGTTTACGAGATTCCACCGGCCAGCCGAATTTCGCGTGGTCGCCCGATCGTTAATATCCTACCGTTGGAACAGGGTGAGCGCATCACCACCATCCTGCCGGTCAATGAGTACAGTGAAGATCGTTTTGTCTTTATGGCGACCGCCTTCGGCACTGTTAAGAAGACCCCGTTGGTTAACTTCTCCCGTCCACGCAGTAGTGGCTTGATCGCGCTGGGTCTGGATGAAGGCGATACCCTGATCGGCGCGGCGATCACCAGCGGTGAGCAGGACGTAATGCTGTTCAGTAATGCAGGTAAAGCGGTGCGGTTTAAAGAGGAGTTGATCCGCCCCATGAGCCGTCAGGCGCGAGGCGTCCGAGGTATCACAGTCGAAGATGATGCGCGGGTTATTGCGCTGATCATCCCGGAAGAGGGTGGTCGGATCCTGACCGCCAGTGTTAATGGCTATGGCAAGATGTCGCCATTGTCGGACTTCCCGACCAAGGGGCGTGGTGGTAAGGGTGTAATCGCGATGACGCTGTCCGACCGTAACGGCCATCTGGTTGGGGTTGAGCAGGTGTTTGAAGGCGATGAGGTTATCCTGATCTCCGATCAGGGGACCTTGGTGCGTACCCGTACCGACGAGATCACGGTGCAGAGTCGTAATACTCAGGGTGTAACGCTGATTCGGGTTGCCGAAGGTGAGCAATTGGTTGGTACCGCGCGGGTTGAAGAACCGGCTGAGCTTGAGGCGATCGAGGGCGAGCTTGTTGACGCTGAGGTCGTGGAACCGACGGCGGCAGATCTGGTTGTCGAAGAGCAAGCAACCGAGAGTGATAATGATGAGTAAGCTGGAGCAGCAGCTAAAGCTGCTGCGCGACGAAATTGATGGTGTTGATCAGCAGATTCTAAAGTTGGTCAGCCAGCGCGCCAACTGCGCTCAGCGGGTCGCAGAGGCGAAGCAGACCTATTCCGAGTCGGCACAAGAGGCGGTTTTCTACCGGCCAGAGCGTGAAGCTCAGGTGCTACGTCGGATCATGGATCGCAATGAAGGCCCGCTAGGCGATGAAGAGGTGGCGCGGATATTTCGTCAGATCATGTCTTCGTGTCTGGCACTCGAGCAGCCGATGCATATCGCCTTCTTGGGGCCCGAAGGCACCTTTACTCAGGCGGCGGCGTTTAAGCACTTTGGAAGTTCGGTATTGAGTATGCCGTTAGCGTCTATCGATGAGGTGTTTCGTGAAGTTGAGTCTAAGGCGGCTCACTACGGGGTGGTGCCGATCGAGAATTCGACCGAAGGGATGGTTCACCATACTCTGGATATGTTTCGTCAGTCAGACCTGAAGATCTGTGGCGAGGTTGAGTTGCGGATTCATCAGCATCTGTTGGCGGCCGATGGTGTTGATCTCGATGCGGTGACTAAGATCTATTCGCATCAGCAGTCTTTAGCCCAGTGTCGCCGCTGGCTCGATGCTCGCTATCCGGGTGTTGAGCGAGTTGCGGTTAGCAGCAATGCCGAAGCGGCGCGCCGAGCGGCAGCGGAGAAAGATCTGAATGTGGTCGCGATCGCCGGTGATATGGCGGCTGAGCTCTACCAGCTCAATATTGCTGCCAACACGATTGAAGACGAGCCGGATAATACCACTCGATTTTTGATCGTCGGACACCAGCTCAGCGGTCCTAGTGGTAAGGATAAAACCTCGCTGCTTGTGTCGGCCCGTAATAAGCCCGGTGCGCTGTACCACCTGTTAGAGCCTTTCCATCGCTTTGGTATCAGTCTGACCCGACTCGAGACCCGCCCCTCGACGGTTGGAACCTGGGGTTATATTTTCTACATCGACTGCGAAGGTCACTTCAATGATGAGTCGATTCAAGCGGTGATGAAGGAGCTGACCGACGAAGCGCTGGAGCTTAAACTGTTGGGGTCCTATCCGCAGGCCGTCTTATAAGCTTGTATTTGAGTGATAAGGAGGTAAGCGTGAATTGCGATAGTCAAGTGTTGGCTACTCCCGGCGTTCAGGCCTTGATGCCTAACCCTATACGCGTTGACGCGTTGAGTAATAAGGCGATTGCCGAGTGATTTCTTCTGTTAATCGGTTATTGGTGGTTGGCCTGGGTTTGATCGGTGGCTCGTTCGCGCTCGGGCTTAAGCAGCGAGGTGGTTGCGGTACGGTTGTCGGTTATGATCTAAACCGTGACGAGTTGATGGAAGGGCTGCGTCTGGGTGTGATCGACGAAGCTGCCGATGATCTGCAGCAAGCTGTAGAGCAAGCTGATGTCGTGATGTTGGCAGTGCCGGTCAAGGTGATGGAGCGGCTGATGGCTGAAATCAGCCCTTGGCTGCGCCCCGAAACAATATTGACCGATGTCGGAAGCGCTAAAGGCAATGTGATCAAGGCCGCGCAGCAGGTGTTTGGCCGAGTGCCGGAGATGTTTGTACCGGGACACCCGATCGCAGGTTCTGAGAAAAGCGGTGTTGCCGCAGCCAAGTCAAACCTGTTTGAGAACCATAAGGTTATCTTGGCGCCTTTGGCTGAAACTAATCGTTCGGCACTTAAAGTAGTGCATCAGTTGTGGGAGATTCTAGGCTCCGAAGTTCATCATATGGATGTTAAGCGCCACGACGAGGTGTTGGCTGCGACCAGTCATCTACCACACCTGTTAGCGTTCTCGTTGGTCGATACCCTGGCTAACGATAGTGAAAACCGGGATATTTTCCGCTATGCCGCCGGTGGTTTTCGGGACTTTACCCGGATCGCCGCCAGCGACCCGATGATGTGGCACGACGTGTTTTTAGCCAATCGCGACGCTACCTTGAAGGTGCTCGACGAATTTACCGACGGTGTTGCCCGTTTGCGGCAAGCGATAGACCAATCAGACGGTCAGACTCTGCTGGGGGTTTTTACCCGCGCCAAGTCTGCCCGTGATCATTTTTCTAAAATTCTTTCTGGAACAGCGTATTCATTGCCCATGAGTGAAAATGTAATTTTTAAAGCCCAGCCCGGTGGACGGGTTCAGGGTCAGATCCGGGTTGCCGGAGATAAGTCGATCTCTCACCGCTCCATTATGTTGGGTGCATTGTCGGAAGGGATTACCGACGTCGAAGGCTTTCTTGAAGGTGAGGATGCGTTGGCGACGTTACAGGCATTCCGCAATATGGGAGTGGTGATCGAAGGTCCAGCACAGGGTAAGGTTCGGATTCATGGGGTTGGCCTGCACGGCTTGCAAGCTCCTCCCGGGCCGTTGTATTTGGGTAATTCAGGCACAGCGATGCGCCTGTTTGCAGGGTTGTTAGCGGGCCAGTCGTTCGATAGCGAGCTGGTTGGCGACGAATCGCTTAACGGTCGACCGATGGAGCGAGTCGCCAAGCCGCTTCGCTTAATGGGGGCTCAGATTGAAACCGGTGAGGGGGGCTGTCCGCCGATTAAGATCAGTGGTGGTCAGTCGCTCAAAGGCATTCATTACGATATGCCGATGGCTAGCGCTCAGGTCAAGTCCTGCGTTCTGTTGGCCGGGTTGTACAGCGATGGCCAAACATCGGTTTCTGAGCCAGCTCCGACTCGTGATCATACCGAGCGGATGTTGACCGGATTTGGTTATCCGGTTGAGCGCGATGGGTCGACCGCACGCGTTATCGGTGGCGGTAAGATGAGCGCGGGTTCGATCGATGTGCCGGCTGATATCTCCTCGGCGGCGTTCTTTATGGTGGCGGCGTCGATCGCTCCCGGTTCTGATATCTTGCTGCAACATGTTGGCATAAACCCGACCCGAGTTGGCGTGATTAATATTCTACGCGCCATGGGCGGTGATCTGACTTTATCTAATGAGCGGGTGATCGGCGGTGAGCCGGTCGCTGATATTCGGGTACGCTACGCGCCACTTAAAGGGATTAATATCCCTGAAGACCAAGTGCCGTTGGCGATCGATGAGTTTCCATCGTTGTTCATTGCTGCTGCCTGTGCCGAGGGTACGACGGTCTTGACCGGTGCCGAAGAGTTGCGGGTTAAAGAGAGTGATCGAATTCAGGCGATGGTCGATGGTCTGTCGGCGCTAGGTGTCGCCATTGAGGGAACTGCCGATGGTGCGATTATCCATGGCGGAAAAATTGCCGGCGGTCGAGTCGATAGTTTGGGGGATCATCGGATCGCGATGGCATTCTCTGTGGCGGCTCTGCGCGCAGAAGCAGAGATCGTAATCGACGATTGCGCCAATGTGGCGACATCATTCCCCAACTTTGTCGAATTGGCCAAGCAGGTCGGGCTCAATGTTAAGGTGGCGAGCAAATGATGGCGCAAGGTTTAGTCCCCTTGATTACTATCGATGGCCCTAGTGGTTCAGGTAAGGGCACTATTGCCAAGCGATTGGCTGCTGAATACGGCTTGCAACTGCTCGATAGCGGCGCGCTTTACCGGGTGCTGGGGCTAGCGGCGCAGCGTCATGGGATCGAGCTCGATGATGAACCCGCGTTGGAAGTGTTGGCCGCCAAGCTTGATGTCCGATTTGATGTTGTTGAGGCTGAAGATGGTGTGCAAGTTATACTCGACGGCGACGACGTTAGTCGCGAGATTCGTACAGAGGATGCCGGTCGCGTTGCGTCCATTGTTGCTGCTATTGGTGGGGTGCGTACTGCGCTGTTACAGCGGCAGCGGGATTTTGCCTCTAAGCCGGGCTTGGTTGCCGACGGTCGGGATATGGGGACGGTGGTGTTTAGCGCCGCGCAGGTCAAAATTTTTCTGACTGCCAGTGCCGAGGAGAGAGCGCGGCGGCGCTATAGGCAGCTGTTGGAAAAGGGGTTTGAGGCCGACTTTGAGCTGATCTTGTCCGATGTTCAGGCGCGTGATGAGCGAGATACTCAGCGTGCGGTGTCGCCATTGCTGCCTGCCGAGGATGCGTTGTTGCTGGATAGTACTAAGTTGAACATTGAGCAGGTTTTGACTTCTGTGCGAGAGCGAGTTGTAGAGAAGTTGCCTCAGTTGATGGTTAAGTGCTGAAATTTATACGATATTCTACAGATTGATGGCAACAACTAGGTTGAAAATCAAATCAAGGTCTATAATCTTGTTGGTTGTTGTGCGAGCACGCTAATCTTGTTAATAATCAACTGGATCAACGCCCTCGAACCATAAAGTAACCTGCTGCTATAGGCTTGATATGATCCAACTCTGGTTGGAGTGATCATCAGCAGCTTCAGCTAGAGGAATACCATGACCAAATCTGAGCTGATTGAACGCCTGATTAACAGGCATGAGCACCTTTCGGTAAAAGATGTGGAGCTAGCGGTAAAGGCGATGCTGGATCATATGACTGAGTCGCTATCGGCGGGTGAGCGGATCGAAATTCGCGGCTTCGGTAGCTTTTCATTGCATTTTCGGGCTCCGCGAACCGGGCGTAACCCTAAGACTGGCGAGTCGGTTGAATTGGGTGCCAAGTATGTTCCGCATTTTAAGCCGGGAAAAGATCTGCGTGAGCAGGTGAACGAGAGTATCAAGCGATACCCTTGATCAGTTATTTGTCGATCACGGCAGCAGCTGTCCAGATTTCAAGGCGGTCGGTTAAGAGGATGAATCGGTGCGGGTATTGAAAACCTTATTGATGGTCTTGGCGGTATTTGTGCTGCTGTTGGTTGGTGTGTTGTTAACGGTTAATAACCAGCAACAGATTGCTCTGGATCTGGTTCTGATTCAGTTGCCCGAAGCGAGCATTGCGCGTTGGTTGGTGTTGAGTTTTCTGTGTGGTGCTGTATTAAGTTTCTTTGTTGCTAGTATGACGCTGATGGTGATGAAGGCTCGTTTGGCCCAGGCTCGGCGGCTGGCTAAGCAATCCGAACGTGAGCTGGATAAGCTGAAAATGGCTCAGCTGAATTACGCTAACGGCTAAGTAATATCTGATACTGTGGCCATACATTCGCAGTTCTGCGAATGGTTCGTTATTGTTCTAGTCCATTTTATGGCCCTCTAATAAGGCGCTGATTAAATACGCGCGTCTTATCGCTACTGTTTTTTAATAGATAATATTTTGGAGTTGGTATGTCCGATCAGGCTTGTTCGTCCTTGGTGTCGTCCTCGTCACGCATCATCGTTGCTCTGGATTTTCCATCGATGGAGTTAGCCTTGGCGATGGCGGCTCGATTAGACCCATCTTTGTGTCGGGTGAAAGTGGGTAAGGAGTTATTTACACGAAGTGGGCCGGCAGTGGTAGAGGCGTTGCATAGGCTTGGTTTTGAAGTGTTCTTGGATCTTAAGTTTCATGATATTCCCAATACCACGGCTAAAGCGGTACTCGCCGCTGCGGAGATGGGCGTATGGATGGTTAATGTTCACGCCAGCGGTGGTCAAAAGATGATGGAGACCGCACGTAATGAGTTGGAGAAAGTGCAGGGACCTAAACCTTTATTGATTGCGGTAACGGTACTGACCAGCATGGTGGCTGAAGATCTGCGTCAGATAGGTTTGGCTGTTGATCCGCAGCAGCAGGTTGAGCGGTTGGCTCAGCTAGCTCACAAAAGTGGTTTGGATGGGGTTGTCTGCTCGGCGCAGGAAGCGGGATTGCTAAAGCAGCAGCTGGGCAGTGAATTTAAATTGGTTACCCCGGGTATTCGTCCTGCCGGGAGTGATATTGGTGATCAGCAGCGGATTATGACACCGGCTAGGGCGGTGCAGGCGGGTAGTGACTATCTCGTGATGGGGC
>JBFFKD010000026.1:0-13248 GCA_041555595.1 Motiliproteus sp. | reverse complement strand
TCGGATATCTATCTGATGGCAGCAGGCGGCGACACGCTGGCAGCCAGTAACTGGGATCAGCTCAACTCCTTTGTCGGTCGGAACTTTAATTATCGGCCCTACTTTCAGCAAGCGATGTCTGGCCAGGTGGGTCGTTATTTCGCACTGGGTACCACCTCGCGAAAACGCGGTTACTACTTCTCTCATCCTATCTTTAGCGCCGAACAGGTGGTGGGGGTGGTGGTGGTCAAAATCGATCTGAACGACATCGAAGAACAGTGGAATGATGAGTTGACCGACCTGCTGGTCACCGATATCGACGATGTGATTTTTATCAGTACCCGTGAATCCTGGAAATTTAAAACGCTGGAGCCGCTGCTGGGCAATGATCTCCGTCGAGTCGTTGATAGCCTGCGTTATGCCGATCAATCACTGGTGTCGCTGCCGATTACCCAGCGACAAAGGCTCGATGACAATGTCGAGTTGATTACGCTGTTGGAAGATACGGACAACCGAGGCGATCGATCGATCGATCGGCTGACGGGTACACGCTATATGCTGGTGCGTCAGGCGTTGCCTGAGGCTGAGCTGAAAGTGGTCGCTCTGGCCAGGTTGAGTGTGGTTTCAGCGCGGGTGTGGGAAGCGGTGATGCTGGCTGCGGTCGTGTTGACCGTGCTGGTGCTGTTAGGGCTGTTTATGCTGTTGCGGCAGAAAATTATTCAGGAGCGGCGGCGGTTTGAAGAGCAGGCCAATCGAGCCTTGGAGTTGAGTGAGGCTCGGGTGCGCGCGGTTATCGACAACACCCAGGCCGGTCTGATTACGCTCGATGCACAGGGGCGGATCGAATCGTTTAACCCCACCGCCGAGGCGTTGTTTGGTTACGATGCCGGGGCGATTAGCGGCTGCTATTTTAGCCTGTTGATCGAACCCGCATCTCGGCCGATCTGCTGGCGCATGATCACCGAATCGCAAGACCTGCCTGCGGGTATTCAGGCGCCGGTGATCGAGGCGCAGGCGCGGCATCACAACGCCGATTTTTTTCCGATCGAGCTGACGATCGTGCCAGTGTGGTATCAGGGTGATCGGAAATTTATCGTTACCATCCATGATATGACCGAACGTAACCAATACGAACAGTCGCTGCGTGAAGCGCGGGATATGCTGGAGCAGCGGGTGCAGGAGCGAACTCAGGCACTGCTGGGGGCTAACGACCGGTTGCGCACTGAGATCGAGCAGCATCAACACACCCAGGATGAACTGGTGCAAACAGCCAAACTGGCGGTGCTGGGTGAGCTGTCGGCGGGTATTAACCATGAGTTGAACCAGCCGATGACGGCGATTCGGGCCTATGCCGACAACGCCCAGCAGTTTCTGACGCTCAACCGCACCGAACGGGTGCAGCAAAATTTGAAAGAGATCGCAGGGCTGACCGAGCGGATGGCTAAAATCATTGCGCCGTTGAAGGTGTTCTCGCGCAAGAGTAGCGGCCAGGCCGAACCGGTGTCACTGAAAGAGGTGCGCAAGGGGGCGATGTCGATCCTGTATGGCCAGTTGCAGAGCGAGCGGGTTACGGTCGAATGGCCGGAGCAGCTCGATGAGCTGTTTGTGATGGGGGATATGGTGCGCCTGGAGCAGGTGATGGTCAATTTGCTCAGTAATGGGATCCAGGCGATGAGCGGTTGTGGCGATAAGCGCATCGAGATTGGCTGCCAAGTTGCTAGTGGCCGAGTTGAACTTGCTATTCGGGACTATGGGCCCGGTATCGATCCGGCCGAATTGAACAAAGTGTTTGAACCGTTCTTTACCACCAAGTCGGCCGGTGAGGGACTGGGGTTAGGGTTGTCGATCTCGCACCGAATCGTCGATAGCCTGGGTGGCCGCTTAAGCGCCGCCAATCATCCCGATGGTGGTGCCTGTTTCCGGCTGAGCCTGC
Source organism: Motiliproteus sp. (assembly GCA_041555595.1). GTDB lineage: Bacteria > Pseudomonadota > Gammaproteobacteria > Pseudomonadales > Balneatricaceae > Motiliproteus. Next base: position 11,336 of record JBFFKD010000026.1, on the reverse strand, counting down.
AGCAGCCTAGCATTCAGTAAGGGCTGCCTCGACGCCTCGCTGTTTGTTGCTAAGTACTTGTCATTTGGTGATAAATAGCAACCACTGTTTGTTTCTTATAGGAATTATTCCTATATTCCTGCTTCTCCACTCCGTTAATATGTGTACTTCGTCTTTATCTTAGATATGGATCAAGGAATACAGCACGATACCCCTATAGTGTGATGGTGTTACTGGAGCAGCAGTGGAGTGGTTCCCGAGTAGCTACGCTTGGATCGTCTGATCCGGCTTCGCATCTTTCTGGTTCACTCCCTTCTTTAAGATGTACGTTTTTTTGAGATTAACGATGAATAAGCACTTTTTTGTAGCATTGCCTACGGCACTGACTTTTTTAGCGGCGTTGACTCTGTTTTGGTTGGGAGGGGCGTCTCTGAGTGTGTGGCTATCGGCAGCAGTGCTGGTGGCCGCGGGTGTGGCCATAGGACGCTTCCTTAACGGCCAGCATCAAAAATTAATTCGGCAGCAGGCTGACCAGTCGGCACTGCAATTGCATCAGAGTGAAGAGCGGATCGAACATATGGGTCAAACCCGTGATCTGTTGGTGCGAGCGCTGCCGATTCTTAATCGTCATATCAATAGTGTACGCAGCCAGACGGAGGCTGAGATCAACGGCTTGACCGAGCGGTTTAGTCACCTGATTGAACAGCTGACTGAGGCGATGGAGCTGTCGCAGGGTGAGGGTGGCGGCATTCTGACAGTTATTGATCAGGGTGAGCATAAACTCAACGACATTCTACGGGTGCTGGTTGAGATCAAAGAGACCAAGGCGCTGGTGCTCAGTAAAATTAATGCGTTAGCGGGTAGTACCGCCGAGTTGGACGGGATGGCGCAGGATGTGGGGAAAATCGCCGAACAGACCAATCTGTTGGCCCTGAATGCAGCGATTGAAGCGGCGCGAGCGGGCGAACAGGGTCGGGGCTTTGCGGTTGTTGCCGATGAGGTGCGTAATCTGTCCAAATCCTCTGGCGATACGGCGCAAAAGATCCGGGCATCGGTTGAAGTCGTTGCGTTGGCGATGAAAGAGGCGCAGCAGATCGCCGAGCAGAGCAGCGAGCGAGAGGCCGAGGCGGAAAGCCGGGCTCAGGATAATATCAGCAGCGTATTGTCGCAGTTCCAGGACGCCGCATCGGAGTTGGCGAGTGCATCTGAACAGTTGCAGGAGCGTAACCGTATGGTGCATCAGGATATCGGCGAGGTGATTGTCGCGCTGCAGTTTCAGGATCGTACCGATCAAATTTTGGCGCAGGTCGAATCCAGCGTTAAAGCATTGGCTGGCGAAGTGGAGAGTTGTGCCGAGCGGTTGGAGAGCGGTCAGGGAGCGATCGATATTGATGCCTGGCTGAAGCAGATGGAAGGCGACTATGTGACCCGTGAACAGCGCCAAAATCATGGCTCTGACGGGGTTGCTGATGAGATGAACAATGGTGAGATTACTTTTTTCTGAGGTGAGGCATGGCTAACAAAACGATCTTGGTTATCGATGATTCAGCGTCGATCCGTCAGGTTGTCGGGATGACCCTCAAGGGCGCTGGCTATGACGTCATCGAAGCGGGTAATGGTAAGGAGGCGTTGGATAAGCTCAACGGAGATAAGCTCAATCTGATCATTACCGATATCAATATGCCGGTGATGGATGGAATTACCTTTATTAAGCAAGCTAAACAGCTGCCGCGCTACAAGTTTACTCCGATCATGGTGCTGTCGACCGAATCGCAGGATGGTAAGAAACAGGAGGGGCAAGCGGCCGGAGCCAAGGCTTGGATCGTCAAGCCGTTCCAGCCACCGCAGCTGCTGGCGGCAGTGGCGAAGCTGGTGTTGCCATAATCGCTAAAGCGATGTGGTAGTAGCGAGATAACGTAGCAGGCGTGAGTGTAGTAGGGAGTGATCGATGGATGTGGAATTGAACGCAGTACAGAACGGCTCACAGTGCCGACTGAGTATACGTGGCGAACTATGTATCTACGACGCGGCGGAGTTGAAAACGCAGTTGCTTGAGCATCTGGCGCAATGTACCGATCTTGAATTGAATTTGGCCGATGTCAGCGAGATCGACTGCGCCGGTTTTCAGTTGCTCTACCTGCTCAAGCGCGAAGCGGCTGCGGAAGGAAAAAAGCTGCATCTGGTCAACCATAGTCAGGCGACTCTGGAGATGTTGGGGCTTTTGAATATGGAAGCTTATTTTGGTGATCCGTTGGTGTTAGCCAGCTAATGCTGCAAGAGGAGGGCGGTATGGACGACATGATGATGCAGGCGCAGGAAACGTTTATTAACGAGAGCCTGGACCTGCTGCAGGAGATGGAAAGCTCGCTCAACCTGCTATCCGATCAGCCTGATGACGAAGAGCTGATCAACTCGGTATTTAGGGCTGCGCATACGATTAAAGGTTCCGCTGGGCTGTTCGGCTTTGACGATATCGTAACCTTTACCCATAAAACCGAAAATGTACTGGATCAGGTGCGGGCTGGCGACGTTCAGATTCACGAGCTGTTGATCGCCGTGCTGCTGGAGTGTCGTGACCATATCGAAGCGATGATCGAGGCGATCGGTAATGAACCTGATGCCGAGCTGCAGGCCAAGTCGGATCTGCTGGTTGCCGAGTTGCTAAAGCAAGCCCACGGCGAAGATGGGGCCGAGCCGGTTGACATGGATACCGTGGTCGCTGAGACGCCCGTGACCTATCAGGCCTCTGTGGGCCGAGAGGAGAATCTCTCGGTCGAGAGTGAACTGTGGCACATCTCGCTGCGTTTCGGTGAGGATGTGATACGCAACGGCATGGATCCGCTGTCGTTTCTACGTTATCTGTCGACGTTGGGTGAGGTCATCAACGTGGTGACGACGGTCGACGCCATGCCTGCCGCTGCCGAGATGGATGCCGAGAGCTGTTATCTGGGGATGGAGATCGCCTTCAATGGCGATACCGACAAGTCTGCGTTGATGGAGGTTTTCGAGTTTGTGGCCGAAGACTCGCTGGTCAACGTGATGCCACCCAACAGCAAGATCTCTGAATATGCCGAGCTGCTGGAGACGCTGAAAGAATCTCGAGGCAATAATGCCCGGATCGGCGACCTGCTGATCGAAGTCGGTGCGCTGACCCAGCGTGAGCTGGATCAGGCATTGGCCTTTCAAGCGAGTTGCAGCGATGAGACCGCCAAAAAACCGCTGGGCGAGGTGTTGATCGACCAGCATTCGGTCCACCCATCGACTGTCAATGCAGCGTTGGGTAAGCAGAAGAAGATTCAAGAGCGTCGTAGCCAAGAGAACAAGTCGATCCGGGTTGATGCGGGGCGGTTGGACCAGCTGATCAATCTGGTCGGTGAACTGGTCATTGCCGGTGCCGGGGCGGGCTTGAAAGCGCAGCAGTCGGGCGACGAAGAGATGCTGGAGTCGGTATCGCTGGTCTCTCGGCTGGTCGAAGAGATTCGTGATCGCTCGCTGCGTTTGCGGATGGTTCAGATCGGCGAGACCTTTAGCCGCTTCAACCGGGTCGTACGCGACGTCGCGAAAGAGCTGGATAAGTCGATCACGTTGGTGATCGAAGGTGCCGAGACCGAGCTGGACAAGAGTGTGGTCGAAAAGATTGGTGACCCGCTAACCCATCTGGTGCGTAACGCCATCGATCATGGTCTTGAGAGTCCGCAGCAGCGATTGGCTGCCGGTAAGCCTGAAAAAGGGACCGTGCGGCTTAACGCCTACCACGATTCGGGCAATATTGTGCTCGAGGTCAGCGACGACGGTGGCGGCATCGATACCGAGAAGGTGCTGGCTAAGGCGATCGCCAACGGCGTGGTGTCTCCGGATCAGCACCTGTCCCGGCCTGAGATTCTGCGCTTGATTCTGGAAGCGGGCTTGACCACCAAAGCCGAGGTCAGCGACCTGTCAGGTCGAGGGGTCGGGATGGATGTGGTGAAGAAGAATGTCGAAGCGCTACGCGGTTCGATCGAGGTCGATAGTGAGCTGGGTAAAGGGACCTCGATCCGTATCCGGTTGCCGCTGACGCTGTCGATCATCGACGGCTTCCTGGTCGGGGTTGGCAGCGCCTCCTATGTGATTCCGCTGGATTCGGTGGTGGAGTGTATCGAACACACCGAAGATGCCGACGTGGTGCGTGATCATGGCGGCCATTATGTCAGTCTGCGTGGCGAAGTGCTGCCGTTCCTCGACCTACGACAGCTGTTTGACGAGCAATCGCGTGAAGGTTCGCGTGAAAATATCGTAGTCGTGCAATGTGCAGGACAGAAGGCGGGGCTGGTGGTCGATGCCCTGATGGGCGAATACCAGACCGTCATTAAGCCGCTGAGCCGGATCTTCTCCAAGCTCAGTGGTATCAGTGGCTCGACCATTTTGGGTTCGGGTGAAGTGGCGATGATTTTGGATGTCGGCGCCTTAGTGGGCGAGGCTGAGCAAAAGACCCTGTTGTTAAGTTGAGCCGAGTTGTTCTAATTCGCGATCTAAACAGCAGGAAATAGCGTTTTAATTAAAGAGGATGACTGTCATGAAATGGCGTGACTTGATGATCGGAAGAAAGCTAGGGATCGGCTTTGGTGTATTGCTGGTGTTGATCATAGTGTCCAGCTATGTCGGCTTCAGCGGTATAAAAACGGTCGGTAAGGGGTTGGTTCAGGTGGGGAGTGAAGAGGCGCCGATCGTGGATGCCGCCAACGAGATGAAGATCGCGCTTTGGGTCGCGCGTAATTCGATGGAGGAGTTTAAGGGTGCGACCGCGACGCTGGCGACCGATGATGAATCCTCTTTGGAGGAGATCGTTGCCTCCTATGAAGCCTCGTTAGTGACCTTCGACGAGCTGATCGATCAGATCGTAACGATCTCGGATAACGAACAGCTGAAACAGTTAGTCATGGATGCGGATAAGCTTCATAACGAAAAATTTCAGTTAGCCGCTACCGGCATGATGGCCAGTGGCCGCGAACTGTTGGTGGCTAAAAAAGCGGCCGATGACGCGATGCTGGCGATGGAGGCTGCGTTCGACAACGTGGTACTGCAAGCCGACCATGCCGAAACGCGAATGAAAAACATCATCGAAACGGCACTGACCGAGGCGGAAACCGCCGGTGAGCTTGAGAGGGTGCTGACTCGCGATGTGCCGATGGTCGATGTGGCGATGGAGATCAAGAACTCTATCCAGAGTGCGCGGATCATTCTTGAAGAGGTGGCGCAGATGACCGAGCAGGCGCAGGTTGATGAGCTGGCACAGGAGTTCGCTGTGACGGTCGTTGAGTTTGATGCCCTGGTCACCGCGGCGCTCAAGGGCGGCGAAGCCGATGGCAGCAAAATTTATGCGCTGAGCGATGAGGAGGCCAAGCAGGCGGTACTCGAGCTCGACGAGTTTCACGCAACCTTCCAGCAAACGGCTGACAATATTCTTGCCAATCAGGCACGGTTAATTGCAACCAGCATCACCGCATCGGCGGCGATGGAACAACTTGATGGCTTCGGCACGGAAGCGGCCGAGATGCTGGGCCGGGTTGAGCAGTTGGCTGCTGCTGAGATGCAGATGGCGATGGATAACGGTGCGGCGGCAGAGCAGCAGGCGACCATCACTCTGATCAGTGTGGCGCTGGTATCGATTATCTTGGGCTTGGGCTTGGGCGTCGTCATCACCCGCTCCGTAACGGGGCCGTTGAAAGATGCCGTTACCGCCTGTAGTGCCGTGGCGAACGGTGATCTGAGCGTTAAGCTGTCGTCCGATGCCAAAGATGAGACGGGCCAGTTGATTCAGGCGATGGCGGCGATGAACGCCAAACTGTCGGAAGTGGTGGGTGAAGTGACCAGCGGTGCCGACTCGTTGGCTAGCGCCGCCGAAGAGGTCAGCGCGACCTCACAAAGCCTGAGCCAGGCTTCGAGCGAGCAGGCCGCCAGCGTCGAAGAGACCAGCGCGTCGCTGGAACAGATCACCGCGTCGATCAAGCAGAACGCCGAGAATGCCCGGGTCACCGACGGCATGGCGACCAAGGCATCGCAGCAGGGCCAGGAGGGCGGCGTTGCGGTCGCCAATACGGTCGAGGCGATGCGCAATATCGCCGGCAAGATCGCCATCATCGAAGATATCGCCTACCAGACTAACCTGCTGGCGTTGAATGCGGCGATCGAAGCGGCTCGCGCTGGCGAGCACGGTAAAGGCTTCGCGGTGGTTGCCGCCGAAGTGCGCAAGCTGGCCGAACGGTCGCAGAAATCTTCGCAAGAGATCAGCGAGCTGGCCTCGAGCAGTGTCAGTGTCGCCGAAGGCGCCGGCAGCTTGTTGGAGGAGATCGTACCGAGCATCGGCAAGACCGCCGATCTGGTGCAGGAGATCGCGGCAGCCTCGGGTGAGCAGGCAGCCGGTGTCGGTCAAATCACCTCGGCGGTGAGCCAGATGGATCAGATCACCCAGCAGAACGCTTCGGCATCGGAAGAGTTGGCAGCAACCTCGGAAGAGATGAGCGGCCAGGCGATTCGGTTGCAGCAACTGATGGGCTTCTTCCGGGTCGATGGAGGGACGTCAAATCGTCCGGCGACGCCGGTCACCGTTGCGCAGCAGTCTGAATTTAAGGCGGTATCCGGTGCCAACCATGCTCATCAATCGAGCGAATTTGAACGCTTCTGAGGAGGCGCGATTATGGGACAAATAATGGAAGTGCAGCAGGGCGGCCAACAGTTGGTCGCCGAAGAGGAACAGATCCAGCAGTTTCTGACCTTCAGTCTGCAGCAGGAGATGTTCGGGCTGAGCATTCAGCCGATTAAGGAGATTATCGAGTACGACAAGGTAACTGCGGTGCCGATGGTGCCCAGTTACGTCCGCGGCGTGCTGAATCTGCGCGGTAATGTGGTACCGGTGATCGACCTGCCAGTTCGGTTCGGCTGGGAGTCGTCGCCGATTAGCAAGCGCACCTGCATCGTGATTATCGAAGTTGAGAGCGATGATGAGCGGTTCGATATCGGCGTGGTGATTGACAGTGTCAGCGAAGTGTTGGAAATTGCCGATACAGATATCGGTTCCGCCCCCAGCTTTGGGGCGCGGGTTCGAACCGATTTCATTGCCGGTATGGGACGTGTTAACGGTGATTTTATCATCCTGCTCAATGCCAATAAGGTGTTGGCGATCGATGAGCTGTCGCAGTTGGGCGAGATCAAGACAGATGCGTCGTTGACGACCGAATAGCGATATCCGGGTTATTGCATCCAGCCGCGCGTGGTCGTCAGACCTCGTGCGGTTTTTTTCGATTAGGGGAACAGTTTGACGTTAGAAACTATTTCACAGCCGGTGTTTGATAAGTTTCGTCAGCTGATCTTTGAGCAGGCGGGTATTACACTGTCTGACTCCAAGAAAAGGCTGGTGGTCGGACGGCTGGCCAAGCGACTGCGTGCGCATGGTTTAGAGTGCTACGGCGTTTACTTTCAAAAGATGATCAGTGGCCAGTTGGGCAGCAATGAACTGCAAGTGGTCATCGATCAGCTGACCACCAACGAAACCCATTTTTTCCGGGAACCGGCGCACTTCGAATTTCTGCGTGTGGAGGCTCAGGCAGGGCAGCACAGCGGACGAGGTTTTCGGGTCTGGAGTGGTGCCAGCTCTTCCGGTGAAGAGGCGTATAGTAGCGCGATGGTGTTGCATGACGTTCTGGGCGAGGGTGCCTGGGAGGTGTTTGGCTCGGATATTAATAGTGAAATTCTGGCCAAGGCATCAGCCGCCCAGTATTCGATGGACAGCGCCCATGAGATTCCTGAAAGACTGCTCAAGCGTTACTGCTTGAAAGGGGTACGTTCGCAAGCGGGAACGTTTTTAATCAACGATGAGATTAAGCGGCATGTCCGTTTTGCTCAGGTCAACCTGAATGCGCCGATGCCTGATCTGGGGCAGTTCGACCTGATCTTCTTGCGCAATGTGATGATCTATTTTTCGTTGCCCACCAAGCAGTCGGTGGTGGCGAGGATGCTGCCGCTGCTCAAGCCCGGTGGTCATTTTGTGGTCGGTCATTCAGAGAGCCTAAACGGCGTGACTGACAAGCTGCAGCAGCTTCGCCCAACCATCTACCGTAAACCCGGTTGATCAGGGGTGGTGAATTGAAACGAATAGTCTTGAGTCCGGGGGATTTTTTCTTCGGAGCCCATGGTGAAGAGGTTCGTACGCTGCTGGGATCTTGTGTTGCGATTACACTCTGGCATCCGCAACGCGGTTTGGGAGGCATGTGCCATTACCTGTTGCCGAGTTCTGGCAAGCCGGCAGGGCCGGCGCTCGATGGTCGCTATGGCGATCAAGCGATGGCGTTGTTTCTAAAGCAGCTCAAGAGTAGCAGAACCCGGCCACAGGATTATCAAGTCAAAATATTTGGCGGCGGTAATATGTTTCCGGCAACTGCCAACCATAGTGCTGTCGGCGATCGTAATATCGAAGCCGCGCACAGAATGTTAAGTCAATCTGGTTTTCGTCGTCCCGAAGCTCATGTCGGGTGTAGTGGTCATCGTACCGTTATTTTGGATCTGGCCACTGGCGAGACCTGGTTGCGCTGGCAGAATGGGAAGGAAGGTTAACGATGAGCCATAAAAAAATTGGTGTGCTGATCGTCGATGACTCGGCGGTCGTTCGGCAAGTTGTCAGTAGCATTCTGGCCACCGACCCGTCGATCGAGTTGATCGGGTCGGCATCTGACCCGCTGTTTGCGATGAAAAAAATGGAGCAGCGCTGGCCCGATGTGATCGTGCTGGATATCGAGATGCCGCGCAAAGATGGAATTACTTTCTTACAGCAAATAATGGCCGAACGGCCAACCCCCGTGGTGATCTGCTCATCGTTGGCCGAAGCCAATTCCGAGACCATGCAGCGCGCTCTGGCCGCAGGAGCGGTTGATATTATTACCAAGCCAAAAGTTGGCTTAAAGGGCTTTCTGCACGAGTCTGGCAAGCAGATGATCGATGCCGTTAAGGCCGCCGGTCAGGCGCGTTTAGGCAGCAAACGTCGCGCTGCAACACTGTTGGAGGTCAAACCCAAGTTAACAGCCGATGCCGTGCTACCGGCTTCGCGGGCGTTAAGCGGGGTTCAGACCACCGAGAAGCTGGTAGCGATCGGTACCTCGACCGGCGGCACCCAAGCGCTGGAGCGTGTGCTGACCAGGCTGCCGAGAGTGTCACCAGGTATCGTTATCGTCCAGCATATGCCGGAAAAATTTACCGCCGCCTTTGCTCAGCGTCTTAACAGTCTGTGCCAGATTCAAGTTGAAGAAGCGCAGCACCAGCAGCGCGTGTTGCCCGGCCATGCACTGATTGCTCCGGGTGGTAAGCATCTGGTGGTGAAGCGCAACGGGGCTCAGTTTCATGTCGAAGTGGTGGATGGCCCTTTGGTGAATCGCCACCGTCCCTCGGTCGATGTGCTGTTTCGTTCGGTCGCCGCCTGCGCGGGTCAGAATGCGCTGGGTATCATCATGACCGGCATGGGCGATGACGGTGTACGTGGTCTGCTGGAGATGAAGCAGGCCGGGGCGATGACGCTGGGGCAGGATGAGGCGAGTTGTGTGGTCTTTGGTATGCCCAAGGAGGCGATCAAGGCGGGTGCGGTGCAGCGTCAGGTGTCGCTCGATCAGGTACCGCAGGAAATTATTAATTATTACGGCCTGAATAACTAGCATTGGAGGATGTGTTTTTAGAGAATGCCCCTATATCAATGAGTTATGTTTGCTGTTGATGATTAAGTTGGTTATCTTCTCTGCTCATCGATGATATCGCCAGGATCGTATTTGATTGTTTGTTAACTAAAATTAAATTTGGTGGAATTCATCATCGTATCGATGGTCTGATGTCAAAGTTATTAGGGCGAATATCACCGGTGTTCAATCACGGTGGTCATAGTTAGGGCAAGTCATGGTCATACATGGATCGGGTGAGCAACCAGTCGAAGATAAAGCGTTGACGGTATTCGCTTGGATTGATGTGCAGCACAAGTTTCTGACTGATACCTATGACCAGCTGTTGGTCACGCCTGACCGCAAGCATATTTCTCGTTGTCTCTACCTGGGTCATAAAATACAACATGCTTGTCAAAAGCACCCGATGGGGGTGCTGGCCGCGTTGCAACTCAATCGTAATGCTCGCTATCAGCATGTCAAGGAGCTCTATGCGGCGGTGCTGTGCGAGCTGATCGGGCGTAAAGCTGATATGACCCCTTCGGCCCGACTGTTGTTGATCTGCGCTGCGTTAACACAAGACATTGGCATGCTGGATCTGCAGGATGACCGGCTCGATAAGCAGACCAGCAATCTAACCGATGACCAAATGCGTCAGATTCAAAAGCATCCACTTAACGGGTTGAAAATTTTGGAGCAGGCCGGCGTTAAGGACGCGGTCTGGCTCAGTGCGGTGGAGCAGCACCATGAACGGCTCGATGGTAAAGGTTATCCGCAGGCGCTTAGTGGTGAGCAGATCAGCTTAGCGGCCAGGGTACTGGCGGTCGCCGATACCTATGTGGCGATGGCGCGTCCGCGTGGCGATCGTCCTGCAATGCTGCCGCGTGAGGCGATGAAACAGATTTTTCAATGTCGGGGTGATCAGATTGATGCTGACCTGGCCAAGATTTTGATCGCGATTCTGGGTACTCAACCGCCGGGGTGCTGGGTCCGGCTCGCCAACAATGAGATCGCGGTCGTGATCCGGCGCGGTAAAACGGCGGCATTCCCCGTTGTCGGCTCGATACTGTCCGGTGATGGCGAGCACCTAGAGGCTGCGGTGTTGCGTGATACCAGCGATCGCGCTTTCACGATACTGGAGATGGTCAAGGCTCCGTTCCATTTTAACCTCACCGCAGTGCTGAGCCAGCTCTGGCCAGAAATTTCCGATTAGGTACGCGCGGTACTTTTCGGGCACCGAACTCTGTTCAACAATAGAGCGCCTTGCGTTGGGGCGCGGCGGTCAATCCGGTATTATCCCTAGAACTCTCTTTACATAGGATCTGTCACCGATGGAGCCGAGTCAGCCCGCTGTTATTCTGATCGACGATGAAAAGCATATCCGCTCCGCCGGAAGTCAGACGCTTGAACTGGCGGGGTATGATGTGATCGCGCTGGATAAAGCCGAGACCGCCTTGAACCATATCAACGATGATTGGCCTGGCGTCATTGTCACCGACATTAATATGCCGGGGATGGACGGTCTGGCATTGATGTCCAAGGTGCGAGCGATCGATCCTGATCTGCCAGTGATTCTTATCACCGGCCACGGTGATATCTCAATGGCGGTTAACGCTATCCGTGACGGAGCCTACGATTTTATTGAAAAGCCGTTCCCAGCCGACTTGCTGGCCGATGTGGTCAAGC
>JBFFKD010000025.1:0-13259 GCA_041555595.1 Motiliproteus sp. | reverse complement strand
ATCTCGATCCGTACCTGGTCACCGTCGATCATAAAGGCGGTATCGGGTTGCCCTTGTTCGATAGTTTGATACATCCTCAGCTCAGCCAAACAGCCGTAACCGACTTCTTGACGCCGATCGAAGGGGATCCCGTGGTTCATGGCGTCGCTATCATCCACGATGGGCGACTGGCTGACGGTTCTGCGTTGGGTCGATAGACAGCGTCTCTAAACGGGGCCTGAAATCGTCCCAGTGGTCGAGAGCGTATTGAGTGTTGAGGTTGTTTCTGGCACAAATTGGCAGCGGCTCAGATCGCGACTGCCCAACACCAGTGCATCATCGCGGTCGCTTGGGTTGTGATGCTGAGCGCGTTTTAGAGTGGCCAGTTTCATATGGTTGCTCATCTTCCAAATACGCGTTTGCGCATGAATCAGCGCAGCTGCTTTGACGTTAGACCTGGCGATTGAGCTTGGGTTCTCGGCCTGTTATTGCCGTTACTATGTCTAAGCTGCTGTCGCGTCAATGAGCTACTGCGTTGGATGCTGACTCAGACGAACTGCGACTGTGATGCCGTTGTTGGTGCAGCCCGTGTATCGGTATCGGTAGTGCCGACGATGTGTCATCTGCAATAGAGGTTGGAGTCGTCTTAATCGCCGCTGGATGCTATGGCGGGTGTTGTTGACGTTGTGCAGTGGTCGATCAGCCAGTGGCCGAAACTGACCAGAAACAGACTCCAGCGTAATCTGTAGTTGATCGGCTAGCTGGTACAATCGTAATGCTTCCCAGCCGCGCTGTTCTTTCATCGCCAGCGCCGTGTCTAGGATGTGTGGTGGTGAGCGGGTAAGGGGTATCGAGAGTTAGCATATCGGCAGGTCTGCGCATTATCAACGGTCAAGATAACGACACTATAGAAGTACCGGTAGCCGTGGGTATCATCGTGACGATACCGCTACGGACCAATTTACGGTCCTGTCCCTGTAAGTCCGATAGCGCTTTGCGACCGGATTCATTAATATAAGCCCCCTTTTTATATTGCGATAGAGCAGCATGAGCGAGATCTCTTTAACCGCCGATCCGGCAATCGACCAGCTTTTTACCCTGCGTGATTTTGTTCGACTGGGTGTGAGTCGGTTTCGACGTGCGGAGGTGTTTTTTGGCCACGGTACCGACAACGCTTGGGATGAGGCTGTGCAGCTGGTTTTGCACGCGGCTGGATTACCCTGGGATGTGAATCCCACGGCCTTGGATGCCCGTTTGTTGGACGAAGAGAAGCAGCAGCTTTTGGCGTTGTTTCAGCGTCGCATCGATGAACGAATTCCGGCCCCTTACTTGATCGGCGAAGCCTGGTTCTGCGGTATGCCGTTTAACGTTGATGAGCGCGTGCTGGTACCGCGTTCGCCGATCGCGCAGCTGATCCAGCAGGGCTTTGCCCCTTGGCTCGATGGGGTCGAGGTCGAGCGGGTGATGGATCTGTGCACCGGTAGTGGCTGCATCGGTATCGCTTGTGCCCAGCTGTTTGAGCATGCACAGGTCGATCTGCTCGATATCTCTGATGATGCATTGGAGGTCTGTCGCAGCAATATCGATCGTCATTGCGTGCACAATAGGGTCAGCGCGCTGCAATCGGATCTGTTTGATGCGGTTGAGCCAAATAAACAGTATCAATTGATCGTCAGTAACCCGCCCTATGTCGATCAGCAAGATTATGATCAGATGCCGGCCGAATTTGGCCACGAGCCTAAGCTGGGGCTAACCTCGGGTGCCGATGGCTTGGATATTTGCTATCGGATTTTGGCGCAGACCGCCGATTATCTAAGTGATGACGGTCTGCTCGTGGTCGAAGTCGGCAATTCTGAGGTGGCGCTGCGTCAGCAGCTATCTGACGCACCGCTGATGTGGGCCGAATTGCCCGAAGGGGGTAATGGCGTGTTCATGATTACCGCCTACGATCTGCAGCAACTGGCTGCAACGTTAAAACCGAACACGGGCCGCTAACGCCCCATTGAGACTCAGTGGCCTCTCCATCCATGGATGCCGCCAACCGGAGTAGATGATGTCAGGAAACAGTATCGGTAAGTTGTTTACAGTGACCACCTTTGGCGAGAGTCATGGTTTGGCATTAGGCTGTATCGTTGACGGCTGCCCTCCGGGAGTAGCGCTGAGTGAAGCCGACTTGCAAGCTGATCTTGACCGCCGTAAACCAGGTACTTCACGCCATACTACTCAGCGTCGTGAAGCCGACGAGGTTAAGATTCTGTCCGGTGTGTTCGAGGGCAGGACCACCGGCACACCGATCGGCCTGCTGATTGAGAATACCGATCAGCGCTCTAAAGATTATTCCAATATCAAAGACAGTTTTCGCCCCGGTCATGCTGACTACGTCTATCAGCAGAAGTATGGCCTTCGTGATTACCGTGGCGGAGGTCGTTCGTCGGCACGTGAGACGGCGATGAGGGTGGCGGCTGGTGCGGTGGCCAAGCGGTGTTTAGCGCAATTTGGCATCCAGGTGCGCGGTTATCTGTCACAGTTGGGGCCGATCAAAGCCGAAACGCTAGATTGGAACCAGGTCCATCAAAATCCGTTTTTTTGCCCCGATGCCTCCAAAGTCAGTGAGATGGAAGAGTACATGGACGCGTTGCGCAAAGAGGGTAATTCGATCGGTGCCAAGATCTCAGTGATCGCTTCGGGTGTTCCGGTCGGGCTGGGTGAACCGATCTTTGACCGGCTCGATGCAGAGTTGGCGCACTCGTTGATGAGTATCAATGCGGTCAAAGGGGTTGAGATCGGCGATGGTTTCGGTGTGATCGAACAGAAGGGTACTGAGCACCGTGATGAGATGACTCCCGAAGGGTTTTGCTCCAACCATGCTGGCGGCATTCTGGGCGGTATCTCCAGCGGGCAGGATATCGTAGCTCATTTGGCGCTTAAGCCGACTTCGAGTCTGCGTATCCCCGGTCACAGCGTCGATGCTAATGGCGAACCGATAGAGGTGGTAACCCAAGGCCGTCACGATCCTTGTGTCGGTATCCGGGCCACTCCGATCGCCGAGGCGATGATGGCTATCACGTTGCTCGATCACATATTGCGTCAGCGTGGTCAGAACGGTGCGGTTGAGTCCAGCGTACCCGTTGTACCAGCTCAGGCCTGATCAAATCTGATACTGAATCGAGACGACCATGTCGCTGGAACGAGCCGAGTACTGGCGACTGTCGTCGTTCTACCTGTTCTACTTTGCCCTGTTAGGTGCGATCGCGCCGTTTCTGGGGCTGTATTTCAAATCTGAAGGTTTTGATGAGGTCGCCATCGGTACGCTGATGGCGGTGCTGATGGGTACCCGTATCATCGCTCCCAATCTGTGGGGGTGGCTGGCCGATCGTACCGGCCGTCGGGTGACCATTATACGGATCGGTTCGCTGCTGACGCTGTTGGTGTTCAGCGCCGCATTCTGGGCCGAAACCTTCTGGCACTGGGCACTGCTGATGTTCGGATTCAGTTTTTTTTGGAACGCAGTGCTGCCGCAATTCGAAGTGGTGACGCTGCATGCGCTGGGCGACAATCAACACAGTTACAGCCGGGTAAGGCTGTGGGGGTCGATCGGCTTTATCGTTGCTGTCGTGGGGCTGGGTTGGCTGTTTGATCGACTCGAGGTGTCGGCACTGGTGCCGGTGATGTGGGGTTTGATGCTGCTAGTCTGGCTGGCTTCGCTGTTGGTCAATCAACCTGATACTCCGCCGCACCATGAAGGTCATGTCGAACGGTTCTGGCAGATTCTCAAGCGTCCCGAGGTGCTGAGCTTTTTTGGTGTCTGCCTGTTGATCCAGCTCAGCCACGGACCTTACTACAGCTTTTATTCGATCTACATGAGCGAGCAGGGCTACGACAATATTCAGATCGGTTTGCTATGGGCGCTGGGTGTTGTAGCTGAGGTGTTGTTGTTTGTGGTTATGCCTCAATTGCTGCAGTGGATCGGGCCACGCATGATGATGATCGTAGGCATGTTGGTCTGCACTCTGCGCTGGCTGATGATAGCCTGGCTGCCTGATCAGCTGTGGGCGGTGTTGCTGGCGCAGTTGTTTCATGCGGTGACCTTCGGCTGTTTGCACGCTGCCGGGATCGCTCTGGTGCATCGCTTTTTCCCGCCTGCAAGCCAAGGGCAGGGGCAGGCGTTGTATAGCAGTTTGGGGTTTGGTGTCGGCGGTGCCTCGGGAGCTTTTTTGAGCGGTTGGATCTGGAATCAGTACGATGGCAGCAGTATGTTTGTGTTCGCAGCGGCGGTGTCGTTGCTTGGCTGGTTACTCGCCTGGCGAGGATTGCGGCTGGGCGAGCGGGTAGGTGTCGGTTAAAGAGCAGCTTGTTCAGTGGTTGTAACTGATTGTTATTTTTAGTTATATTGTTTTGCTTTTGGTTGTTTTATAAGCTCTTTTTATTAGTTATCAAACAGTTATTGGTTGGATGTTGCTGATTGGTATAAGATTAGTGCAGCCGCACAATAATAGGGCTGACCGGTGTCCGGTGAGTCCAATAGCATAGGGATAGGGGCCAAACGATGAAATTTAGTATCGATCTGGATATCACCCCTGAAGAGCTCAGGCGAGTCTTAGGCTGGCCCGACGTCCAGGTGTTTCATCAGGAGATGCTGGATAAGATGCGCCAGCAGGTAGACGCCGAAGGGTTCGATTCGGCTGCGATGATGAAACTCTATACCACCGGTTCGATGGATCAATTACAGCGGATGATGCTCAAGTTTATGAGTGGTTATCAATCGTCCGATAATAATAAAGATGCAGATTAGTATCGTCGCTGTTGTGATGACGAAGCTGCTGACAGAGGAATAACACACTTTGCGTATTATCCGTAAATATACTAATCGACGTCTCTACGATACCTCTCGGAGCTGTTATATCACTTTGGAGGACGTGCGTGATCTGGTGCTGGAGAACGTTGCGTTCCAGGTCCAAGATTCTAAAACTGGACAGGATCTGACCCGCAATATTTTATTGCAGATCATCAGTGAGCAAGAGGGCGAGGGTGCCGGCATGCTAACTAACCAGGTGCTGCAGCAGCTGATCCGTTTCTACGGTGACAGCATGGCGGGCATGATGGGGCAGTATCTGGAACAGAGCATCAGTACCTTTTTGTCACAGCAGGATCGAATTCGAGCTCAGATGGAGTCGATGATCGACGCTACCAACCCGCTGAAGATGATCAATAAGATCGCCGGTGGCAATATGGCGATGTGGAATATGTTCAAGCCTGAGGCTGAAAAGGGTGCTGATGAGGGTTCAGCAGCACCTGACGAAGATGCAGAAGGGGCTTCAAAGAAGAAGTGATCACAGTTGGCGCTTTGTTGTAATTGCTGATGTAAATCGAAAGAGGCCGGGCAGTTACCTTTACAGGTGATTGTCCGGTTTTTTTATGCCGCTAAACTACGCAGATGTGTAACAAGCAAGCCAGTTGATATGCGGGGCAGCTGTTTTAAAGCTAAGGGTTGGGCTATGAGCGAGTATCGAGCCAGTCCCGAATTAGATCCGGTAACTGTTGTTGGGCGTGGCGACCGACAAAGACGCCAATATGACCGCCAGCTAACTCCTGCTCGGTGTAATCGCCACTGCCGGTGAGTCCAGCTAGCCCTTTTGATGCTGCCGGTGGAACCAAGTGATCTCGTGCGGCGAAGATGTTCAATAGAGGCGCGGTGAAACGAGTTAGATCGATGCTATGTTCTCCGATCTCCAGTCCCCCATTGATGAAGCGGTTGGCGTGGTAGAACTTGTCGATAAATTCGCGGCAAGCTTCACCTGCTAGATCAGGGCTGTCGTTGATCCATTTTTCCATCCTTAGAAAATTCAAAGCCTGTTCTGGCGATTTCAAATGTTGAGGCATCTGCAACTGTTTCTGTAGTCCCAAACGCATCGGCATCAGCGAATTGAACGCCTGTACCAGAATGTCTCCCGGCAGGTTGCCGTTGCCAGCCAAGGCGAGTTCGACATCGATTTTTCGTGACAGGTGGCTAAGTAGGTTGTCGGGGGTGTGGAAGTCGACCGGGGTCACCAGTGTAATCAGGTTGCTGACTCGCTCGGGTCGCAGGGCGCTGTAGCAGAGGCTGAAAGCGCCACCCTGGCAAACGCCTAGCAGGTTTAATGAATCTCGGTTGCTATGGCTGCAGGTCGCATCGACACAGTTTTCGATGTAGCCGTTGATGTAATCGTCCAGATCCAGATAGCAGTCGGCGACATCAGGATAGCCCCAGTCGATCAGGTAGACAGGTATGCCACGCTGGTTGAGGGCGTCGATCAATGAGCGATCCGGTTGTAGATCAAGGATATAAGGTCGGTTGATGAGTGCGTAAACGATCAGTAATGGCGCTTTTTGACCGCCGCTGTCGATGTTTTTGGCCGGGTAATAATTGAGCCTAAGTTTGTCTTCGCGGTAGATACACTGGTGTGGTGTCTGACCAACTTCGACTGCAGGTAGGTTGTTCAGTGTCTTCAAACCATCGACAAGTTCACTGCTCAGGTCACTTAATTCCTGTACCAGTCGAGTCGGTGATGTGCCCATGCTTGGCATCAGCGGGCTTGATCCGCAGGCAGGTCAGGGCGAGATTCCAATTGCTGCAACCGCTGTTCAAGTGCTTGGAGTTGCTGCTCGCTTGCCTGTCGTTGTTGATCGGCTGTTTGCTGCAGTTGCTTGATTGTACGCTGCGATTGGGTGTGTTGCTTGCGTAGCTGATGATGGCTTTTAAGCAGCTTGTCGTAGTCGTCATAGGGGACTAATCCCAGTGCGCGCTGTTCCTGCTGCCAGTACTGGCGTAACTGTTGTTGTACGTTCAAGGTGGCGTTACAGAAGCGACCGTAGACCTGCTGGTATTCGTCGCTGCTGAGTTGTTGTTGGTAGCTTTTCTCGTAGCAATCAATCCATAAGGCGTGTAGCTCGACTAGTGTTTCGGGCTGATTGCTGGGATCGGCTAATATCGCCACCAGTTGCTGCTTAGTTTGCTGATTGATCTGTTGTTGCAGGCGGCTGTAGTGTTGCATCGCCTGGGTAAGCTCGGTCAGTGCCTCGGAAGCATCGAGCAGCTTCTGTCGATGCTGGCGCTGATTATTGTCGGCACTTTGGTGTAAAAATGGAAAGCTGCTGAAATCGCTGGGTGATAGCCCCATCTGTTGGAGTAGCTGCTGCAGCGGTCGTTGCATCGCCTCAGGGAGTTGCCAGTGCCGAAAGAAGGGTTCATTGGCTTGCTGATGCAGGTGCTTGCTGAGCGCGTCAACTGCCTGTTCCAGATCGAAGGCTGGATCCGGATTTTGCAGCGATTTTAACAGCTGCTCGCCGTATTGGCTGAAACCTTTAATCTGTTGCGCCATCGATTCGGTCAACTCTGCCTGATCGCCGGTCTGCTGCTGCGCAAGGTTCCGACAGCTATCAAGCACAGTTTGCCAATCCGCTGCCATGCTTTCGTGACCTGTCAGTAGGCTTTGCCAATGGGCTTTTTGTGATTCAAGCCATTGCTGCAGCTGTTCAAGCTGGTTGGAATCCACTCAGTATGCTCCGCAGATGCGATAGATAAAGGCTATTTCGACTACTGGCTTTGATCGCTGGCACGATCTCGATGGTTGTTAACTTATGCCACATCAATGGTACCGGTCGAGGCGCTTAACTCAAAATTTGTTTTACTCAATCAAGGACTTTGGTCTGCATCCTTGTTCAGTAACTTTATAAACGCCTGAGCGGCATTAGAGAGGGTACGGTTGCGATGGTAGATCAATCCAAGCGGTCGGCGAATCTGCTCGGTTTCAAGTGATAGCTTCTTGAGCGAGGCATCGAGCAGTGTGTGCGGCAGCAGACTCCATCCCAATCCGATACTGACCATCATCCGGATCGTATCGAGGTTGTTGGTCGACATGCCGACATTGAGTGTCAGTTGCTGCAGTTGGAATTCATCTTCAACCAGCTGTCGAGTGAAGGTGGTGCGGGTTGGCAAGATGGCAGGGTGGCCTGTTAGGTCGCTCAGTGATAGTTCATTGGAGTTGGCCAGCGGGTGGTCAATCGCGCAGCAGTAGCAGAGTTGGTCGAGCCAGATCGGCACGGCGCAGATCTGTGGATCAGGCTGAGGGGATAGTGTGATCACCGCCAACTCCAGCTCACCATTGCGGACAGCCTCGTAGGCCAGTTCTGATTCGTTGAACTGTAGATCCAGAGTGACATCAGGATGATTGCGGTTGAACTGGCGCAATATCGGGGGGAGTCGATGCAGGCTGATGTGGTGGCTGGTGGCCAGAGATAAAGTGCCATCGATCTTGCCGGTGCGGTTGGTTAGTTGCCGTCGGGTGTCGTCAAATTCAAGCAAAATAGTACGTGCCTTGGGCAGTAGGATCTCGCCCGCCTCGGTCAGGCTGACTTTACGACCGATGCGATCGAACAGTCGGCAGTTAAGCTGCTGTTCTAAATTGGCGATCCTTTTGCTGATGGCAGGCTGGGTTAGGAATAAGCGCTCAGCGGCCAGTGAAAACGAGTTGGACTCGGCAGCAATAACAAAGGCTTTGAGGCTGTTGGTGTCCATCGTTTCACGAGGTTCCTAGGGTGTGATTGATTATCTATTCCTTTTTGGAATCGTTTGAATAGAAAAAAGCGATTTGTTTTATTTATACAGCAGTCATACCATAGCGGCAAGCTTGTGATACACGTCAAAATTGATCTTTAGATTGATCGTCAATCGCTGGGTTTAGACCCGAATAGGAGGCAGATATGGCCGGTAAGACTCTGTACGATAAACTTTGGGATGACCATTTGGTGAGCCTGCAGGAAGACGGCAGTGCGCTGATCTACATCGACCGCCAGTTACTGCACGAAGTCACTTCGCCGCAGGCATTTGAAGGGTTGCGGATGGCTAATCGGCAGCCGTGGCGGTTGGATGCCAATCTGGCCACCCCGGATCATAACGTACCTACGACCAGCAAAGAGCGGGCGATCGGCATCGAGGGTATTGAGGATCCGGTGTCCAAAATTCAGGTCACTACGCTGGATGATAACTGCGACGAATTCGGCATTACCGAATTTAAGATGCAGGATCTGCGGCAGGGGATCGTCCATGTGGTTGGCCCTGAACAGGGTGCAACTCTGCCTGGCATGACAGTGGTTTGCGGCGATTCGCACACGGCCACTCACGGTGCCTTTGGCGCGTTGGCGCACGGTATCGGCACTTCGGAAGTTGAGCATGTGCTGGCGACCCAGTGTTTGATCGCTAAAAAGATGAAAAATATGCTGGTGCGGGTGGATGGTCAGTTGGGTTCGGGGGTTACCGCTAAAGATGTGGTGTTGGCGATTATCGGTGAGATCGGTACCGCCGGTGGCACCGGTTGCGCGATCGAATTCGGCGGAGAGGCGATGCAGAGCCTGTCGATGGAGGGTCGGATGACGGTGTGTAACATGGCGATCGAAGCCGGTGCTCGGGTTGGGCTAGTAGCGGTTGACGATACCACCATCGATTACGTTAAAGGCCGGCCGTTTGCACCGACTCAAGCGCAGTGGGATGGCGCAGTTGCTGCTTGGCGGGAGTTGTACAGCGATAGCGATGCTCAGTTCGATCAAGTGGTTGTGATCGATGGCTCTGCGATCAAACCGCAAGTGACCTGGGGCACCTCGCCGGAGATGGTGGTTGCGGTCGATGGCATGGTGCCTGACCCTGTCGCTGAGTCGGATGCTGTGAAACGCGAAGGGATCGAACGAGCATTGCGTTATATGGGGCTGAGCGCCAATCAAGCGATCACAGATATTCAGCTGGATCGTGTGTTTATTGGCTCATGTACTAACTCGCGGATCGAGGATCTGCGTGAGGCGGCTGCTGTCGTTAAGGGGCGCAAGGTCGCAGCTACGCTTAAACAAGCGCTAGTGGTGCCGGGTTCTGGTCTGGTTAAGCAGCAGGCCGAGGATGAGGGGCTGGATAAGGTCTTTATCGAAGCTGGCTTGGAGTGGCGTGAGCCAGGATGCTCTATGTGTTTGGCGATGAACGCTGACAAGTTGGGAGCGGGTGAGCATTGTGCGTCGACCTCAAACCGTAACTTTGAAGGCCGACAGGGCTTTGGTGGTCGCACTCATCTAGTTAGTCCAGCGATGGCTGCAGCCGCTGCGATAGCGGGTCACTTTGTCGATGTGCGCGAAATGGTCGCTAGCGGCGCTTAAGAAAAGGATAGGAGTCGAGCTATGAAAAAATTTACCCAATTGACGGGTGTCGCGGCGCCGATGGATCGGGCCAATATTGATACCGATATGATTATTCCCAAACAGTTTTTGAAATCGATCAAGCGCTCGGGGTTTGGTCCTAATCTATTTGATGAGTTGCGTTACCTGGATGAAGGGCAGCCAGATCAGGATAGTAGTCAGCGGCCACTTAATCCTGACTTCGTTTTGAATCAGCCTCGTTATCAGGGCTGCTCTATTTTGTTGGCGCGAGAGAACTTTGGGTGTGGTTCTAGTCGTGAGCACGCTCCTTGGGCGCTAGATGATTTCGGTATTCGGGCGGTGATCGCACCGAGTTTTGCCGATATCTTTTTTAATAACTGTTTTAAGAATGGTCTGTTGCCGATAATCTTGCCGGAATCGCAAGTCGACGCGCTATTCAAAGAGATCGAAGCCAGTGAAGGGGCGCAGTTAGCGATTGATCTGGAGCGGCAGGTGGTGATCCGGGGTAATGGCGACGAACTGAGTTTTGATATAGACGCCTTCCGTAAGCACTGTTTGTTGAATGGCCTGGATGATATCGGTCTAACGCTGCAGCAATCTGACGCGATCAAAGCATACGAGAACAAGCGCAGCGCCGAGGCCCCCTGGTTGTTTTCTAGCGGCGCTTAAATAACTGTTGATAATTTTACTGTAGACACGAGAGAGAGCTTTCAGATGACCCAAATTTTGATTCTGCCGGGTGATGGTATCGGTCCTGAGATCGTTAGCGAAGCGGTAGCAGTGCTGGAAGAGGTAAAATACAAGCTGGGGCTGGATTTTGAGCTGGACGAAGGCTTGCTCGGGGGCGCCGCTATCGATGCCACAGGTGTGCCGTTCCCGGATGAGACGCTGGCTAAAGCCCAAGCGAGCGATGCGATCCTGCTCGGTGCGGTTGGTGGTCCTAAGTGGGATGCGCTGGATACGGCTATTCGCCCCGAAAAAGGTTTGTTGGGGATTCGCTCGCAGCTGGATCTGTTCGGTAACTTGCGACCAGCGATTCTTTATCCGCAGCTGGCGGATGCCTCGTCGCTCAAACCCGAAATCGTAGCTGGTCTCGATATTCTGATCGTGCGTGAGCTGACCGGCGGTATCTATTTTGGTCAGCCTCGCGGCATCAGGGTGCTCGATAACGGTGAGCGAGAAGGTTATAACACCTACGTTTATAATGAGTCTGAGATCCGTCGGATCGCCAAGGTCGCCTTTGAATCGGCGCGTAAGCGTGGTAAAAAAGTCTGCTCGGTTGATAAGGCCAATGTGTTGGAAGTGACCGTGCTCTGGCGTGAGATTGTTGAACAGGTGGCGCAGGAGTATCCCGATGTCGAACTGAGTCACATGTACGTCGATAACGCGGCGATGCAGCTGGTTCGTGATCCTAAGCAGTTCGATGTGATCGTGACCGGTAATATGTTTGGCGATATTCTGTCTGATGCGGCAGCCATGTTAACGGGCTCGATAGGTATGTTGCCGTCGGCATCGATGAATGAAACGGGACAGGGCATGTATGAGCCCTGTCATGGTTCCGCTCCTGATATTGCGGGTCAAGGGATCGCCAATCCGTTGGCAACGATCTTGTCGGCTGCCATGTTGTTGCGTTATTCGCTTGGTGAGTTCGCGGCGGCAGATCTGATCGAGACAGCGGTTAGTAAGGTGCTGGATCAAGGTCTCAGAACTGCGGATATCTACTCCGAAGGGACGCGTAAGGTGTCAACTCGAGAGATGGGTGATGCGGTTGTGGCGGCGATTAAGACGCTATAACAGGTAAGTAGCAAAAAATTCCGGCTGCGGTCGGTTGTAAGTAACTGCTGTAGGATTGACCGGCGGCAGTGCTGTTTTATGAT
Organism: Motiliproteus sp.; assembly: GCA_041555595.1. Taxonomy (GTDB): domain Bacteria; phylum Pseudomonadota; class Gammaproteobacteria; order Pseudomonadales; family Balneatricaceae; genus Motiliproteus. The sequence goes on along the minus strand of JBFFKD010000025.1, from coordinate 1,230 downwards.
TAGCGTTTTAAATTTGATCTTCGATTGAGGGTCGGTTGATAAGCGCTCCAACAGAGAAGAAGCATCATGATGCGTGTAGGTTTAGTCGGTTGGCGAGGTATGGTGGGTTCCGTACTGATGCAGCGTATGCAGGAAGAGAAAGATTTTGATCTGATCGAGCCTGTGTTTTTTACTACCTCCCAGGTTGGCCAGCAGGGCCCTGCGATTGGTAAAGAAATTTCGACGCTTAAAGACGCTACCGATATTGCTGAGCTGTCGAAAATGGATGCGATTATCTCCTGTCAGGGTGGTGATTACACTAAGGCGGTTTATCCCGGCTTGCGCCAGTCCGGCTGGGCCGGTCACTGGATCGATGCAGCATCATCGCTGCGGATGACGGACGATAGTGTCATTGTGCTGGACCCGGTTAACGGTCAGGCGATCCGCGAGGCGTTGGCAAACGGTACTAATACGTTTGTTGGCGGCAACTGTACTATCAGTTTGATGTTGATGGCGCTGGGTGGTTTGTTCGAAGCCGGGCTGGTCGAGTGGATGTCATCGATGACTTATCAGGCCGCCTCCGGCGGTGGTGCTAAGCATATGCGTGAGCTTGTTCGGCAGATGGGTCAGGTTCATGCCTCAGTCGCCGACAAGTTAGATGATCCGAAAGCGGCGATTTTGGATATTGATCGTGATGTGGCTGCTGCTATTCGTAGCGATCAGCTGAGTACCGATAACTTCGGAGTGCCTTTGGCTGGTAGCTTGATCCCGTGGATCGATACTCAGCTCGATAACGGGCAGAGCCGTGAGGAGTGGAAGGCTCAGGCAGAGACTAATAAGATTCTTGGGCGTGATGGTAATCCGATCCCGATCGATGGTACCTGTGTGCGGATTGGCTCGATGCGTTGTCACTCGCAGGCGTTCACGATTAAATTGACTCAGGATGTGCCTGTCAGTGAGATCGAAGCGATGCTGGCTGCTCATAACGATTGGGTAAAGGTGATCCCGAACGATCGTGAATTGACTATGAAAGAGCTGACACCTGCTGCGGTGACTGGAACTATGAGTGTGCCTGTGGGGCGTCTGCGTAAGCTGAATATGGGGCCGGAGTATCTGTCTGCATTCTCTGTCGGCGATCAGCTGCTCTGGGGAGCTGCAGAGCCGTTGCGCCGGATGTTGAGGATTTTGCTGGAAGGGTAATACGCTATCTTATTAGTAACGGCCGATCGATTTAATCGCTCGGCCGTTTTT
>JBFFKD010000024.1:0-13393 GCA_041555595.1 Motiliproteus sp. | reverse complement strand
GATGCTGTTCACAACCTTAAATAAGTAATCGTAGGACCCCAAAGGCCACGTGAGTCTCACGTGGCCTTTTTTATTGCGTATGCAAATCAGTCATCCTACAAACAAAAAACGGGGCCCGCAGGCCCCGTTTGTTATTGCAGCCTGGCGATCAGATCGCTTTAGCCTGCGCTACCGCATTACCGATGTAATTATGCGGGGTCATCTCACGGATCGCCTGCTTGGCTTCTTCGGGCAGCGCCAGCGGCTCGACGAACTCAGCCAGGATCTGCTGGGTGATGGTCTGGCCACGGGTCAGCGCTTTCAACTTCTCGTACGGCTCTTCGATATCGTAACGACGCATGATGGTCTGGATCGGTTCGGCCAACACTTCCCAGCTGTTATCCAGATCGGCATTGAGCTTGTCGGCGTTAAGCTGCAGCTTGCTGATCCCTTTCAGGGTGGCCTGGTAGGCGATCAGGCTCTGACCAAAACCGATGCCCAGGTTACGTAGTACGGTTGAGTCGGTCAGGTCGCGCTGCCAGCGTGAGATCGGCAGCTTCATCGCCAGATGTGCCATGATCGCGTTGGCGATGCCCAGATTGCCCTCGGAGTTCTCGAAGTCGATCGGGTTTACCTTGTGCGGCATGGTGGAGGATCCCACTTCACCGGCGATGGTGCGCTGCTTGAAGTAACCTAGCGAAATATAGCCCCAGATATCGCGGTCGAAATCGATCAGGATGGTGTTGAAACGGCAGACGGCATCGAACAGTTCGGCGATGTAATCGTGCGGCTCGATCTGGGTGGTGTAGGGGTTCCAGGTTAGGCCCAGGCTGGTGACGAACGCCTCGGCATTGGCCTGCCAGTCGATCTCGGGATAGGCCGACAGGTGAGCGTTGTAGTTACCGACGGCGCCGTTGATCTTGCCCAGCAGCTCGACCGCTTTGACCTGATCCAGTTGACGACGCAGACGGGCGACCACGTTAGCCATCTCTTTACCCAGCGTGGTGGGGGAGGCGGTCTGACCGTGGGTGCGTGACAGCATCGGCTGGTCGGCAAAATCGACAGCCAGCGTGGCAATCGCGTCGATCACCTGTTGCATCTGTACCGCAACCACTTCATCGCGGGCGGCGCCCAGCATCAGCGCGTGCGACAGGTTGTTGATATCCTCTGAGGTGCAAGCGAAGTGAACGAACTCACTGATCGCATCCAGTTCCGCGTTGCCCTTAAAGCTCTCTTTGATAAAGTACTCAACCGCTTTGACGTCATGATTGGTGGTGCTTTCGATCTCTTTAACCCGCAGTGCGTCGGCTTCGCTGAAGTCGCTGACGATGCGATCCAACACGGCGTTAGCGTCGGCGCTGAACTCGGGTACTTCGGTAACCTGCGGTAGCTTGGCCAGTTGTTGTAACCAACGGATCTCAACTTCGACCCGGAACCGGATGAGGCCGAATTCGCTAACGATCGGGCGTAGTGAAGCGGTTTTGCTGCCGTAACGGCCATCAACCGGAGATAGGGCGGTAAGGGCTGAAAGCTCCATGGTCACACTCTCTATTGAATACTCGATTAACTAAAGGGAACCGCGCTTCGATCAAAACTGAAGGTCGCAGCAAAAAATTGAGCGCGAATTATACATCAAGCGTTTGGCTAAGGCAGCTCCATCCGCTAAGGGATACTGATTACAAACAGGCATCGTTTTGTGACAAAAGAGCGGCTGCTGGATGCTGTGTACTGTCCAGCAGGTCTCTATAACCCTAAAGCGAGAGTTAGTGCGATTGAGCCGACTGTAAAATTCGGCTGGCGGATTTGCCGACCCTTGAGCGGAAGAACAGTAGGTGCCAGCGGCGACCACCCACTTGACGCCACAGCAGTGCGGCACGCACCCCGGCTAACAGCAGCGCGCGGATCTTGTCGGCGTTATCGGTGTTCTTCAGGTGGTTGGGCTCGCCGGTGACCTGAATGCGAAAGCTGAAGGTGCTGAGCGTCTCCTGGTAGAGTGCTGCCGTATTGGCGATGACGGTGCTGCGAGCAAAGTTGGGGGCGCTGCTACCGGTCGCAGGCTCAGACTCGCCAGCGTTATCCTGTGAGCTGTAAAACTGCGCCTGCTGGGCGATCTGGTCAATACGCTGGCCAATCTGTTCGAGCATCTTGGGGTGTTTGTGGAGCCGGCTCTCCAGATGCAGCAGTCCCATGGCGTAACGGGTCACATCTTTGCTGATATTGCCGTTTTTTGATGCCATATCCTGGGCAACCTTGAGCCCAGTTTGCAGGTTAAACGGCAACTCTTTGACCCCGCCATAGACATCTTCGGTGCTGTCGGGTGAAGTGATGAAAATGCTGTTGATGCTGGCTTCGAAGTTATGCTGCGGAATCATGCCGCGTTTGGCGATCTGGTCAACCAGGCTGGCGGCTTGAAAAATACCGGCCAGGGCGATGGTTTGTTGGTCTTGGCTGCTGGACATGAAAGGATCCGTAAGTCGAAAATATGATTTATTAAAGTGCAGGTGCTGATCTAGGTCTTGTTAGTGATCTAAACGATGAGATTAATCGCTGGTCGTCTCGATTACACCACCACCCAGACAAACCTGATCCTGATAAAAAACTACCGACTGTCCTGGTGTCACCGCGCGTTGGGGCTGGTCGAACACCACCCGGTAACCATCAGCGCCATTGGATTCGACGGTGCAGGCTTGATCCTCCTGACGATATCGGGTCTGAGCGGTGCAACGACAGGGCAGTTGCGGCCCGCTGCCATCGACCCAGTCGATCTCGCTGGCGGTCAGTGAGCGACTGAACAGCAATGGGTGTTGGCCGCCCTGAACCGCAATCAGTACATTTCGGCTTAAGTCTTTGTGTGCCACGTACCAGGGCTCGTCTGGAAATTGGCTTAGACCACCGATCTTGAGTCCCTGGCGCTGGCCGATGGTATGGTACATCAAGCCCTGATGTTGACCGATTTCGACCCCGTCGGGGGTCTCGATTACGCCCGGTTGGGCGGGTAGATATTGCTGCAGGAAGTCTTTAAAGCGGCGTTCGCCGATAAAGCAGATGCCGGTACTGTCCTTCTTGTTGTGGGTGATCAGATCGTGTTGTTCGGCTAGCCGCCGTACCTCGGGCTTTTCCAGTTCTCCGACCGGAAACAGGGTCTGGCCGATCTCCTCCTCGCCGACTGCATGCAGGAAGTAGCTCTGATCTTTGTTGCCATCGAGTCCACGTAATAACTGTGCATGACCGTCGCGCTCACCACGACGGACATAGTGGCCGGTGGCGATGTAGTCGGCGCCGAGCGCTTTGGCATATTCGAGAAAGGCTTTGAACTTGATCTCTTTGTTACACAGGATGTCGGGGTTTGGGGTGCGGCCGGCTTTGTATTCGCTTAAGAAATGTTCAAACACATTATCCCAGTACTCGGCGGCGAAGTTGGCGGTATGCAAGGGGATGCCAAGCTTATCGGATACCGCCTGAGCATCTGCCAGATCGGTCATCGCGGTGCAGTACTCGGTGCCGTCGTCCTCGTCCCAGTTCTTCATGAACAAGCCTTCGACCCGGTAGCCCTGTTGTTGTAGGAGCAGAGCGGATACTGACGAATCGACGCCGCCGGACATGCCGACGATCACTTTGGCGGGAGTAGTTGTAGTGGTATCTGAACAAGTAGCGGTAGGCATGGTTTGGAGCGAACTCTGACGATGTAAAAGGGTTATTGTACCGAGCAACGCCCGTGGACGGTAGCAATCCGTTCGGTTGGTTGGGATCGCGATGTCGGAGTGAGGCGTGGATTGGCCGATTTAGATTGATACAGACCGTTGTGAACAGGCTGGATGGGGTGGTGCGGCAGATCGCACTGCTGTTGATCCAATTTACATGCTCTGTGCTTGCTCAGTTAGAAAGCACAGTGGATAGCGGATCCCAGCCAAATAATCCTCGATCGCCTGTAGCACCATGCCGCTACGTAGCTGGCACTGACGTTGCCGGATCTGCTCGACGTCTAGCCAGTGGGTATCGATGATAACCGGGTCTAGGTCACGCCGTGGGTCGTGCTCAATCGGCTTGGCGACAAAGCAGAGCCGGTGATAACAGACCTGATTATGCGGCGAGGTGTAGGTGTATAGGCCTAATAGATCGGTGATTTCGACCTGCCAGCCGGTCTCTTCGAGCACTTCACGGGCTGCGGCTTCGATCAGGGTTTCGTCGGCTTCGAGATGCCCCGCAGGTTGGTTAAACACCGGCTTGTTATTGGAGTACTCCTCAACGAGAAGGAAGCGTCCTCTATCTTCGATAACGCAGGCGACAGTGACATGGGGGGTCCAGCGCATAGCAACTCCTGACATGAGAATCGGTATCACATTGTTTAAGATAGTGTAATCCAACGTCTAAATGCTTCCAATCGAGCTCAGGGATAAATATTCAGTTAACCCATCGGTCGTTCTATTGTTAAAATAGTGCTCCATTCCACAGTATGAGTGTTGCCGTTTTGAGCCAGTCCCCATCCTCGTCGTTACAGAAAACCTGCGCTCAATCGACTTATATCCAGGTACAGCAGCACAGCTTCGACGTTGGGGTGGAGTTTAATCGTTTGCACGATCAAACGGGCGAGATCGGTGCGGTGGTGTTTTTCACCGGGCTGGTGCGTGATCTGGCCGAAGATCCGTTGCAGGAGATGGTGCTGGAGCACTACCCGGGCATGACCGAGCATTGTTTGGCTGATATAGCCGAGCAAGCGCGTCAGCGCTGGCCGCTCAATCATATCAGTATTATTCATCGGGTCGGTGCGTTAAAACCCTGCGACCTGATCGTCTATGTCGGGGTCAGCAGTGCTCATCGTACCGACGCATTTGCTGCCTGCGAATTCATCATGGATTATCTCAAAAAAGACGCGCCGTTCTGGAAAAAAGAACGTAGCGAAACCCGGGATCGCTGGGTAGAGCAGAAAGAGAGCGACCTTGACGCCGCCAAGCGCTGGACCCAGGACTGACAGAGCAATCGTTGCACTGTTGGTCATGTGGTCGTCAGCAACATGACAATACCCACACTATTATAATATTCCGGTCGCCGTTGAAGTGCGGCCAGAGTTACCCATGTTTTATAACAGGAGCTTTTGATGGCACAGACTGAATTCGTGCCCGGCCAACGCTGGATCAGCCACGGTGAATCTGAATTGGGCTTGGGGTTGGTGACCGAGCAGGTTGGGCGCCAGGTTGAGTTGTTTTTTCCAGCCGCCGAAACCAACCGAACTTATGCCTGCCATGATGTGCCGCTAAGTCGTTACCATCTTGAGGTAGGGTCGGTGTTTCTGGATCTGGACGGTATCGAGCGCACCGTAGTGCAGGTAGAAACGGACTCGGGACTGCTGCGTTACCAGGTCGAGGACGATAGTAATGGATTGATCTGGCTTGATGAAGTTGAGCTCGATCCGTTTGTTGAGTTGAATCACCCGCAAGACCGTTTCTTTGCCGGCCAGATCGATGATCGTCGTGCCTACGAGCTGCGCCGTACCGCCCGCGCGCATCAGCACCGACACTCCCAGTCAGACGCATACGGTTTGCTTGGGCCGCGGGTTCAGTTGTTGCCGCATCAGTTCTATATCGCCTCGCAGGTCGCGCGCCGGCATGCTCCACGAGTGCTGTTGGCCGATGAGGTTGGGTTGGGAAAGACAATCGAGGCCGGTCTAGTCATTCATCAGCAGGTGACCAGCGGTCGCGCCGAGCGTATTCTGGTGGTGGTGCCTGATTCTCTGGTGCACCAGTGGTTGGTCGAAATGCTGCGTCGGTTTAACCTGTGGTTTAGTATCATGAACCGCGAGCAGTATCAGGCGTTATTGGAATCGGCCGAGGGTGATCCTGTTGCCAATAACCCATTCGAGACCAGTCAGCTGATCATCTGCCCACAATCGCTGTTGGTTGAGGAACCCAACTACCAAACATTGGCGGCAGCCTGTCGTTGGGATCTATTGGTGGTCGATGAGGCGCATCACCTGCACTGGACTGAGCAGCAGGTCAGCCCTGAATATCGTTGCGTCGAAGCCTTGGCTTCGCGTGCTAAGGGATTGCTACTGCTAACAGCAACCCCCGAGCAGTTGGGAGTCGAGGGCCACTTCGCCCGACTGCGGTTGATCGATCCGGATCGTTACTACGATCTGCAAAAATTCGTCGCCGAGGAGCAAGACTACCTGCCGGTTCGGCAGTTGGTTGAGCGGTTGCTCGAGGCCGATGATCTGGCCGATCTTCTGGCCGATGAGGGCTTTAAAACCGATTCTGAAAAATACATTCAGATCAGTAAATACAATGACTTATCAGTGCGATCTAAAGATGTTTCTTGTATTGAGTCGTTGCGTAATGAGTTGATCGATCAACTGCTCGATCATCATGGTACCGGCCGGGTTCTGTTTCGTAATACTCGCGAACAGGTCAAAGGGTTTCCCGGTCGTGAGCTGGTACCTCACTTGCTCGAATGCTCCGATTCGGTGGCCGAGTTGTTGCGAGTTGGATCGCTGCAACAGCAGTTGCATCCTGAACAATTGTTGGGTGAGTCCTGGCTCACTGTCGATCCTCGGGTTGCTTGGTTGCAGAACTGGCTGCATGACGATTCCGCTGCCGGTGCGCAGGATAAGGTACTGCTGATCTGTGCTGACATGAGTACTGCTCAGCAGCTTGAAGAGTATCTTCGGTTGCGAGTCGGTATCCGTAGTGCGGTATTCCACGAAGCGCTTAGCTTGGTCAATCGAGATCGTGCGGCTGCTTACTTTGCCGATCCCGAACTGGGGGCGCAGGTGTTGGTTTGCTCAGAGATTGGCAGTGAAGGGCGTAACTTCCAGTTTGCCCACCAGCTGGTGATGTTCGACCTGCCGCTCAACCCAGATCTACTTGAGCAGCGAATCGGTCGGCTCGACCGGATTGGCCAGACCGAGCAGGTCGAGATTCACCTGCCACTCTACAGCAACAGCCCATCGCATCATCTGATGCGCTGGTTGCACGAAGGTCTAGACGCCTTTCTGAGTCCCTGCCCATACGGGCATCTACTGCTAGAACAGCAATCGCAACAACTGCAGCAACAGCTGTTGGCCCCAGATGAGGTCGAGTTTGGCGACTTTGTTGCGGCGACTCGAGCCCTGGCTGATCAACTGCAACAGCAGCAACATCAGGGGCGGGATCGTCTGTTGGAGCTGAACTCCTGCCGCCAGCAACCGGCGCAACAGATCCTGGATAGTGTCGAACAAGAGCAAAACGAGGATCAGCTGCGTCAATTTCTGGAGGCGAGTTTCGATCAGTTCGGGGTTGATCAACAGGCTGATACCGAGCACAGCATCATCCTGCATCCCGGCGATCATATGCGCTGCAGCAGCTTCCCGGGTCTGCCTGAGAATGGCTTAACCGGCACCTTCAGTCGCCAGCAAGCGCTTGAGCGTGAGGATATGGCCTACCTGACCTGGGAGCACCCGCTGGTTCGCGGCGCTTTCGATCTAATTCTTGAAGGTGATGTCGGCAATACGTCCATCTGCACTCTGAAGTTGCCGGCGATCAAGCCCGGTACGCTGATGCTGGAATGCCTGTTCCATCTCCACTGTGCGGCCCCTAAAGCGATGCAGATTCCGCGCTACCTACCCAGTGGTGGATTCAGGGTGTTATTGACCGCCGACGGTACCGAGTGCAGTAGTGTGTTGAGTGAGCAGCAGCTGGCGTCGCTGGCGCAGCACCTGCCTAAACAAGCCGCCAAGAATCTGGTCAAGCCACTGCGTGAACCGGTGTCAAAGCTGTTAAAAGTGGCTGATGGCCATGCACAGCAACGGTTGCCGGAGTTGGTCGAGCTGGCTCAGCGGCAGATGTTGTCGGTTCAGCAGCCGCAACTGGAGCGGTTGAAAACAATGGCGCAGGTCAATCCGTCGATTCGGCGCGAAGAGATCGATCAGCAGCTGCAGTTGATCGAACAGCTGCAGCAGGCGATCGATCACAGCGCACTCAAGCTTGATGCGATCCAGGTGCTTATCTCCACCTGATCCGGCTTTGGTTATGGTTATTCATCGTTAAAGCCAAATCCTAACCCGTCGCGCTAGTCGTGGCGGTTTTTTTTGCTCATACCGTGCAGGAGTTGACCTGCAGTCTATGTGTAAGCATCTCATCGTTTCTACAAAATAGGTTGCTCGGGGTGAGGAGGTGTAGCAAACCATCTCGTGTTTGCTATCTCAGGGTGTGGCGGGCGTTTTCTATCGTCGCTTATTGCTGCGTTTGTTGGCGACTTGTCGGTGCTGTGCTGATCTACCGGTGCGTTGAGTTGGCTGTTTTGGGGAGGGTAGGTGGACCTGCTCGCTGCGGTGCTGGCCAGGTTCTAGCCCGTCAAGTGACCAGCTGCCGATCGCGACTCGGATCAATCGTAGGGTCGGATGACCCGCCGCGGCGGTCATTCGTCGTACCTGGCGGTTGCGCCCCTCTTTTATCTTCAACTCGATCCAGCTGGTGATATCGTTATTGCGCTGGCGGATGGGGGGGACTCGTGACCACAGGGTATCGGTCTGCCCCTGTTGGAGTCGCTGGCATCGTGCAGGCCGGGTGAGGCCGTCTTTGAGTTCGATCCCTTTGCACAAGCGGTCGATCGCGACGTCGCTGATTGCCCCCTCAACCTGCACCCAATAGGTTTTCTCCAGCTTAAATTTTGGATCAGTTATCTGTTGCTGCAGCTTACCATCGTCGGTCAGTAGTAATAGTCCCTCGGAATCGAAATCAAGCCGACCGGCCGCGTAAAGGCCGGGCTGGTTAATATATTTCGCCAGTGTGGCACGACCGTCGTTATCAGTGAATTGTGACAGCACCTGGAACGGTTTATTGAGCAGAACAATTTTGGTCATGCGTGTGGGTCTGTCTGTTTTGCCATATAAGCAGTGTTGTCGGGGGGCGTAATGGGATCTTACTGTAACGACGGCCTTATAGCAGGGCAAGCGCAGAGATATCGACAGTGCTATTGAGCACGAAGATTAGTCGCCTGTTTTTTGTTCGTTACAGGCTATTTCCTATGGGGAAATTAGTGCATTGTCGACAATGTTCAGGTTTTTCCAGATTGTTAGACCAATGTCGAAAGGCAGCGCTTGACGCCCGTGTTTAGGGTGTTTATCACTGTTATACGGTGTTTGTTTCGCCTTTTGTCGTAGTTAAATAAGCGCGTATTGGGGTTATTGTATCTGTCGTCAGACGCTTTAACTGTCAACAATCTTTGGATTTCGAAGCAACTGCATTCTCGGAAACCGCTAATAGTGAAACAAGAAAGGATCGGAACCATGGCCTATTTGGATGAATATCAACAATCGATCAACAACCCCACTGTCTTTTGGAAAGAGAAGGCTGAGGCGTTGGAGTGGTTCAAGTTCCCGCAGCAGATCCTGTCCAAAGATGAAAACGGCATCGATCGCTGGTTCGCCGATGGTGAAATGAATACTTGTCACATGGCTCTGGACTACCATGTTGCTGCCGGTCGTGGAGACCAGATTGCGATCCATTACGACTCGCCGGTGACCAACTCAAAACGTTCTTACAGCTACAGCGAGCTGCGTGATCAGGTGGCCTTGTTTGCCGGTGTGTTGAAAGCGCAGGGGGTGGAGAAGGGTGACCGTGTTGTTATCTATATGCCAATGGTGCCAGAGGCGGCGATCGCGATGCTGGCCACAGCGCGTTTGGGTGCGGTGCACTCGGTAGTGTTTGGCGGCTTTGCTCCGAACGAGCTGGCTGTACGAATCGACGATGCGGAACCGAAGGTGATCGTCACCGCCTCCTGCGGTATCGAGATCGCTAAGGTAATTCCATACAAGCCACTGCTCGACGCTGCGATCGAGCTGTCTGCGCATAAGCCTGAAAAGTGCATTGTGTTTCAGCGGCCGCAGGTCGAGGCTGAGATGCAGGCCGGGCGCGATCTGGACTGGGCCGAGTCGATGGCAACCGCCACCGCAGCCGACTGTGTTCCTGTTAAAGGTACCGACCCTTTGTATGTACTCTACACCTCTGGAACCACTGGCAAGCCTAAGGGCGTAGTACGCGATAATGGTGGTCATGCCACAGCACTTAAGTACTCGATGAAAGCGATCTACGATATGGATCCGGGCGATGTGTTTTGGGCTGCATCCGATGTGGGTTGGGTAGTGGGCCATTCCTATATCGTTTACGCGCCGCTGTTGGCTGGTCTGACCTCGGTCTTCTACGAAGGCAAGCCGGTTCGTACTCCTGATGCCGGTGCATTCTGGCGTGTGTGTGCCGAATACGGCGTCAAGGGCTTGTTCTCTGCACCCACCGCGTTTCGTGCCATCCGCAAAGAGGATCCGGATTCGAAGTGTCTCAAACAGTATGACCTATCCAAACTCAAGTACATTTTTATGGCCGGTGAACGACTCGATCCGCCAACCTATCACTGGGTCAAAGACCTGTTGGGTTTGCCCGTGGTCGATCACTGGTGGCAGACAGAAACCGGATGGGCCATCTGTGCCAACCTAATGGGTGTCGAGCCGATGGAGGCTAAAGCCGGTTCAGCCACCATGCCCGTCCCAGGCTTTAATGTGCAAATCCTTGATAGCGCCGGTAACGAAGTCGGGCCGAACGAGCAGGGCAATGTTGCGATCAAGTTGCCGCTGCCTCCCAGCTGCCTGCCGACCGTCTGGGGTGACTTCGAGCGTTTTCGTACTGGCTATCTGAATATCTTTGACGGCTACTATGTCTCTGGTGATGGCGGCTATAAAGATGAAGATGGTTTTGTTTTCATCATGGGTCGTACCGATGATGTCATCAACGTGGCCGGCCACCGGCTATCGACCGGTGAGATGGAAGAGGTTATCGCCAGTCATGCCGCGATTGCCGAATGTGCTGTGATCGGTATCAACGATCCGCTTAAAGGGCAGCAGCCACTAGGGTTGTTGTTGCTCAAGGATGGTGTGGAGATTGAAGAGGGACAGCTTGAATCTGAGCTAGTGGCAATGATGCGTAAAGAGATCGGTGCTGTAGCCTGTTTCAAGCGTGCTATCGTGGTGCAGCGTCTTCCCAAGACCCGTTCGGGTAAGATCTTGCGTAAATTACTGCGCCAGATTGCCGATGGTGAAGAGTACAGCATCCCGTCGACGATCGATGACCCGGCCAGCTTGCCTGAGATTTCCGAGATCATGGGTGGTCATGGATTGATCAGCGTCTAAGCGCTAATCGTTTCCCTTTATTAGCGGGCAGAGATGCCCGCTTTTTTTGTGCCCAGATTTTTGTTGGTATAACCAAGTAATTGAAAATAAATGCGCTGTGATCTTGATCGACGATATAGGGTGCTGTTTCGTCGGATCGAAATTAGTCCCTTTTCTCATTCTGTTTTTAACGTTATAGCTGCTACATTCATGGCTCACCGATTTATGGGAGCTGGCCGTGCAAAAGACCGTGCTGATTGTTGACGATGAGGTAAATATAACCCAATCGTTTCAGCGTTTGTTTCGTAAGCAGCCGTTCCGGATTCTCACCGCCAACAATGGTCAACAAGCGTTGGTGATTCTCGATCAAGAAACCGTCGACGTCATCGTCTCCGATCAACGGATGCCGGGGATGACCGGCGCCGAGCTGTTTTCGATTGTCCAGCAGCGCTTTCCCAATACCATCAGGCTGTTGTTGTCAGGTTATACCGACTTCGAGGCCCTGACCTACGCGATCAATAACGGAGCTATCAGCAAATTCATCAGTAAGCCTTGGAAGCACGAGGAGTTGCAGAGCAGTCTTGAGCAGGCGTTTGAACGAGCCTCGGAGTTGAATAGCCAAAGCGATTATGATCAGGTCTTTCAACAGTCTAGCCAAGGCATGCTGCTGCTCGATGCTGATTATGTGATTATCTCGGTCAATCAGGCTCAGCTGGAACTAACCGGTCATCAACACAGTGATCTGATTGGTCTTAAGTTGTTTGACGCGATCCCCGAAATTGATCGGCTGCAAGTGATGTATTCGATCGAAGCTGATCGGCAGTGGCGGGGGGAGTTTTGGTTGCTTCGGCGAGATAAGAGTATCGGCCTGTTCTCTCTGGCATTGCAGCAAAACCCGACAACTAAACGGCTTAATCTAAGCTGCGCCGATATTACCCAAGCCCGCCGCAATGAGCTTAGTAGTCGGCACGATCTGTTGACGGGGCTGTTGAATCGACAGAGCTTTGAGCGGGAGGTGGCCGCGGCGCTCGAGCAGCCTGCTCAGTCAGTTGATGCTGCCGGTTTGGTGGCTGTACTGTCGTTGAATTTGATCAGTTTTCGGCAGGTGAACGAGGGGTATGGGCACGAGACGGGAGATAACCTGTTGTGCCAGGTAGCGGCTTCGTTGCGCAAGTTGCTGGCTGATCGGTTGGCGATACGGTCTATTGCCCGAGTCGGCGGTGATGAATTCGCGCTGCTGTGTCAGGTTGAAGATAGGTCTGAAGTTGAGGCTTTGTGTCAAACCACGTTGGAGTGGTTTATGTCACCGATCGAGGTCGGCCAGCACGAGTTGTTTATGCACTTAAATTTGGGAGTGGCGCTGGCCGAAGATCAGCGGGTTAGTGCTGTCGACCTGATCAAGCATGCGGTTATAGCGGGGGCGCGTAATGATCGATCGCAACCCTATCTAGTTTATAGCGATACCATGCTCGAGGGCGTTAAGGAACGAATTGATCTTCATAACGACCTGCACAAAGTTATTGGTAACAATGAGTTGGTGTTGGTTTATCAGCCAAAGGTTGAAGTATCAACGGGGCGTGTCGTTAGTGCTGAAGCGCTTGTGCGCTGGCATCATCCGACCAAAGGGTTGATCTCACCCGATCAGTTTGTGTTCCTGGCCGAAGAGTCTGGGCTGATCCTGGATATCGGTGATTGGTGTATCAGTGAGGCCTGTCGGCAGTTGGCTAAATGGCAGCGGCAACAGATAGGTCCGGTTACGGTCGCGGTCAATCTTTCGCCGCGACAGTTTTCTGATCCAGCGCTGCCGCAGCGGTTGCAAGCACTGAAAACACACTATCAACTTGGTCCTTCATCATTGGAACTGGAGGTTACAGAAAGTACGCTGCTCGATGATACCGACCGAGCGATTGATATGATGCAGCAGATTCGCCTGTTGGGAATCGAGTTTGCTATGGATGACTTCGGTACGGGTTATGCGTCGTTTGATTACCTGAAAAACTACCCCTTCAAAACCCTTAAGATCGATCGCAGTTTTATCATTAATCTAGCTGACAGTGAGCGTGATCGGTCGATTGTCCAGTCGATGGTAGAGATGGCGAGACAGTTGCAGATGTCGGTGGTGGCTGAGGGGGTTGAAGAGCAAGCGCAGGCTGACTATCTCAAGGGGCTGGGCTGCGATTACATCCAAGGTTACCTTTATAGTCGTCCAGTTGATGTTTTAGCGTTTGAGCAACTGTTACAAACCCAGCCTTTTACGGTCAATATTTGATGGCGCTGAGGGGG
>JBFFKD010000023.1:0-13408 GCA_041555595.1 Motiliproteus sp. | reverse complement strand
TCACCAGTAGGTTGGTTAGCCCTATTAGCGTCATGACCGCCAATACGAATAGCACCACCAGTAAGCTGGTGGTGCGTCGGGCTTGATCCTGTTGGTTGAAAAAATCGACCATGGACGGGCTGCTGACCGGTGAGATGAGCTTGAGCTAAAGGGGGCGTTTAAAAAGAGACCTTGGGAGCTACCTGTATCTCGGCGCTGTCGGCAAACTCCAGCAGTGTGGCGTCACGCTTGTGGCCGAAGGTGGCAGCTAACAGCATCGTTGGGAAACTTTGTCGTTGGGTGTTGTAGCCGGTGACGGCATCGTTGAACGCCTGGCGCGCGAAGGCGACTCGGTTCTCGGTGCTGGTCAGCTCCTCTGATAGCTGCATCATGTTCTCGTTGGCCTTGAGGTCGGGATACGCCTCCATCACCAAGTTGAGTTTGCCCAGAGCCGAGTGTAAAGCCCCTTCGGCGCTGGCTAGTTGATTGAGTGAGGTCGCGCTGGCTGGGTTGGCTGCAGCTCCCTTAAGTACTGCAGCGGCTTCGTTGCGTGCCAGTGTCACGGCCTCGAGGGTTTCGCGCTCATGGCCCATATAGGCCTTGGCGGTTTCTACCAGATTGGGGATCAGGTCGTAACGACGCTTGAGCTGCACCTCGATCTGACTGAAGGCGTTGAGGTGGCGCTGCCGTAGCGTCACGAGTCGGTTGTAGATCGAGACAGCGCCGAACACTGCAGCGACGATGACAATCCAGAAAATTACCGTACCGATATCCATATGCGGCCTCGTTATCAAGGAAGGAGAGATAATGCTTAGGGTATATCAGATGGGGAGGCCATCGCCAGTCAGATCGACCTGTCTATTCGGATCTTAGCGCCGCATAATGCGCGGCTGAAATTCTAATCGAATCAGTATCTCGAAACACCGTGATCAAATGAGGATAGCTATGAAATTTGTCGGAGCCCATGTCAGCGCTGCCGGAGGGGTGGAGAATGCGCCGCTCAATGCTCATGCGATCGGTGCTCGCGCCTTTGCTTTGTTTACCAAGAATCAGCGTCGTTGGGATGCTAAACCGTTGACCGCTGCCAGCATCGAGGCTTTTAAAGCCAACTGCGAGCGCTATGAGTTCGCCCCCGAGCAGATCCTGCCGCACGACTCCTATCTGATCAATTTGGGGCACCCTGAGGTTGAGGCGCTGCAGAGGTCGCGCGCTGCATTTATCGACGAACTACAGCGGTGTCAGCAGCTGGGTCTGACCCTGCTCAACTTTCATCCCGGTAGCCATCTGAAACAACTCAGTGAGAGCGAGTCGCTCGATCGGGTGGCCGAGTCGATCAATATCGCCCTCGATGCCACCGACGGTGTCACCGCGGTGATCGAAAATACCGCGGGTCAGGGATCCAATCTGGGCTACCGGTTTGAGCATCTGGCACAGATTATCGATGCAGTGGAAGATAAATCGCGAGTCGGAGTTTGCTTAGATACCTGCCATACCTTTGTTGCCGGTTATGACCTGCGAGGTCCAGCCGCTTGCCAGCAGACCTTCGCCGAGTTTGAGCGGATCGTTGGGTTTGAATACCTGCGCGGCATGCACCTGAACGATGCCAAAGTTGACTTCGCTACCCGAGTCGATAGGCACCACAGCTTGGGGCAGGGGTTTATCGGTTGGGATTGCTTCGAGTTCATTATGCGTGATCCGCGTTTTGATGGTATCCCGATGGTGTTGGAGACGATCGATGAGACCATCTGGCCTGACGAAATTCGAGCCTTGTACCAGTTACAGCACCGCTGATTAAGGCGCTCAAGGGGGGCTCGACGGGGTCCGTCTAAGGTCGCGTTGCGCTGCTCGATCCTGTAAGCTGCACGCCCGCCGGGAGTCCTGTTAGCTGCATGCCCGTCGGAGAGGTGTCACGTCCATACTGGATCAGCGCCACCCGGGCATCTTAGCCATCTATAAAGTGCAGCGACACGAGACTGTTTTATGAGCTTTGACTCCCTGGGGCTATCCGCTCCTATCCTTGAAGCCGTTGCTATGCAAGGCTACGACACCCCATCCCCGATTCAGGCGCAGGCGATCCCGGCCATAATCGATGGTCATGATGTGATGGCCGCTGCACAGACCGGTACCGGTAAGACCGCCGGTTTTACTTTGCCACTACTCCAACGCTTATCCAATGGGCCGCGCGTTCAGCAGAACAATGTCCGGGCGCTGGTGTTAACACCAACCCGTGAACTGGCAGCGCAGGTCGGCGAGAGTGTCGCCACCTACGGTCAGAACCTGCCATTGAGCTCGACTGTTGTGTTTGGCGGCGTCAAGATCAATCCACAGATGATGAAGCTGCGCAAAGGGGTCGACGTGCTGGTGGCGACACCTGGGCGGTTGCTCGATCTGTACAACCAGAAGGCGGTCAAGTTCAGCCAGCTTGAGGTGTTGATCCTCGATGAAGCCGATCGAATGCTGGATATGGGCTTCATCCATGACATCAAAAAGATCTTGGCGTTGCTGCCCAAGCAGCGGCAGAATCTGATGTTCTCGGCCACCTTCTCCGGTGATATTCGTAAGTTGGCAAAAGGCTTGGTTAACAGCCCGATCGAAATCTCGGTCAGCCCGGCCAACACCACGGTGGAATCGGTCGAACAGCTGATCTACCCGGTCGACAAGAGCAAGAAGTCGGCGGTGCTAACCAAGCTGATCAAAGAGAACGACTGGCAGCAGGTGTTGGTGTTCTCACGCACTAAACACGGTGCCAATCGTCTAACCAAGCATCTCGAAGGCAAGAACATCACTGCCGCCGCGATCCACGGTAACAAGAGCCAGGGTGCGCGTACCAAGGCGTTGGCCAATTTCAAGAGTGGTGAGGTCCGCGTGCTGGTCGCCACCGATATCGCCGCCCGTGGTTTGGATATCGATCAGCTGCCGCAGGTGGTCAACTTTGATCTGCCCAACGTGCCCGAAGATTACGTCCATCGAATCGGCCGTACCGGCCGTGCCGGTGCCTCCGGAGCTGCTGTTTCATTGGTCAGCGCTGATGAATCGAAGCAGTTGTCCGATATCGAGCGATTGATCGGCCAGTTGGTTCCACGGCAGCTGCTCGAAGGCTTTGAGCCGGTCAATAAGCTGCCCGAATCGCGGCTCGATCAGCGTCCGCGCCATCCTAAGAAGCCGAAGAAGCCCAAGGTCAACCACCGCGATGGTCAGCGCTCGGGCGATAATGCCCGTGGTCATAGTCATCAGGGACGTTAACAGCAGGTTGTAGCGACAAGTTCTCCGGTAAGCCATCCACATCTGCTGTGTCAGGCTTGTCGGGGACTCCTTCACGGTACTAGCGACTGTCTATTACCGTCCCCCCTTTGCACGACTCAATCAACCGGGCTGGATTGTCCTCGAAGGTGTCTCTCTACAGGATCTGGCTGACACTAATGTTGCGGGGGCATCTGATCTCGGTTTGCTGCACCTCTTACTGGGCCTGGGCACAGTGCTGTCATCAAAAGAGGTCTGCATCTGGTCTTTAGCAGCAATGGCAATACTCGGGTTAGCTTTGTTGAGGGCTGATCGATCTCTGATGCAGTGAGCCTGGGGCTGGAGCGTGGGGCGAGAAGTCGTCTTTACCGATGGAAGCGACAGTCTCTTTGTCCATTCGGCCCGATTGATTGAGCGCCAATCGTTATGCCGATAAATCGGTATTGTTCCAATTGCGGGCTAAATGACTTGAGCTTCTTATTCAGAACTAATTGATAGGCTTGAAGGTCACATATCGGGACGTGGTAGGGGCGGTCTATCCTGTACCTTGTGATATAGTTCGCCATAATTTTTATTTGCATTTTTATTTTTGGTTTGGGCGATATGAAAAAGACCTTGTTGCTTGTTTTGCTGGCACTGCAGAGCTCTTCGGCGCTGGCGTTGACGATCACGATTTTTAAAGATGAGCACGGCGTCACCAACTGGCAGCATCTGGCCAACTGGACCGGCGGAACGTTGCTGATTTTGTTGCTGGTTGTTTCTATGTACCTGCATACGGCTCGGCGTCATGCGCATCGGGCCAATCGTGAACTAACCGCGATTAAGGCCGAGCTTGAGCAGCGGGTGCGTGATCGTACCGATACCCTCGATCGTTCCAATCGAATGTTGCAGGACTCTAATCAGCTATTGGAGAAAGAGGTGGGGAGGCACCGGCTCACCACCGAACAGCTGCAATCTTCCGAATCCTATATCAAAGATATCCTGACCTCGATGCCGTTGATGTTAGTTAGTCTTGATCAGGACGGCTTAGTTACTCAGTGGAATAAGCGGGTTGCAGAGGTTTCCGGGATCAGCGCCGAGCAAGCGCTGGGTAAAACGCTATGGCAGGCTTACCCGCAGATGACGGTCACCCCTGAGCATATACAACAAGCGATCCACGACAAGAAAACCATCCATCTGAAGCAGAGCCTGCGTAGCCTGTACCATTTTGATATCACCATCTACCCACTCAAAGAGAAGGCCGGAGTGGTTATTCTGGTGGATGATGTGACCAAGCAGGCGTCGGCTGAAAGTCTGTTGATTCATAGTGACAAGATGTCATTTATGGGTGAGCTGGCATCGACCATGGCGCACGATATTAACTTGCCGCTGCAGGCGATCATGATGGATCTGCGCCGCTTTCAGCGGATTCTCGACGAGGGGCAGCAGGTCGATCAGCTCAGTGGTTTGGTTGATGGCATGTCGGCTAAGGGCGAGAAAGTTTCTGGGATTATCAGCAACCTGCTAGCGTTCGCCCGTAGCCGCAATGGCAAGAAGCAGATGGTTGATATGGTTGAGGTGGTGGAGAGCACCATCAACTTGGCCAACGAAGTGGTGGCGGTTTCTGATGAGCTGCCGTTCAGCCAGATTAACCTGGTACGCGACTTTGAGAAGCAGTTGCCCTTGGTGCCCTGCTATGTGACCGAGCTGCAGCAGGTGTTGTTGAGTCTGTTTCGCCACTCGTGCGGTGCGTTGCAGCGGCGGTTAGGTGAGGACAACTATCAACCTAAAATCAAAGTTCAGCTATCTGAGTCTTACGGTAATTTGTGGATCAAAATCCAACATAATGGCGTGGGTCTCAGCGGTGAAGAGCAGCGTAGTCTGTTCGAACCGTTGTTTGCCGATAAGGCTCCAGAGCAAGATTTTGATGCGGGTCAGCGGTTGTCGTTCTCCTATTACATCGTCACCGAGCAGCATCAGGGGCATATGGCGGTCACCTCCGATGTCGATGTCGGTTCGACCATCCATATCCAGCTGCCGCTTGGTCATTAACGACTAGCTGCTGCTTATTACGGGCCTGTTATATCACGGGCTGTTTTTTGCCCGTTGAGTGGATAACAATCGATGCCATTGTCAAAAGTTTTGATTGGTCTGACTAATCCTAAAAGCCCGGAAAATGTCGGTGCGGTAATGCGTGCTGCGGGCTGCTTTCAGGCTGACGCGGTTTATTATACGGGTCAGCGCTATCCACGTGCGGCCAAGTTTCACACCGATACCAAGTCGATCAGCAAACAGATCCCGCTTGAGTCGGTCGAGTCGTTGTTGGATGCGGCCACGGACGGGATCAGTATCGTTTGCGTCGAGATCGTTGAAGGGGCTACAGCGTTACCCGAGTTTGTTCATCCTCAGCATGCTCTTTATATCTTCGGTCCTGAAGACGGCACCCTCGACCAGCGGGTGATCGACCGCGCCGATGCGGTGGTTTATGTGCCGACCGTTGGTTGTCTGAATCTGGCTGCGACGGTCAATGTGTTGCTGTATGACCGGATCGCCAAAAGTGGGGGCGATCAGGCCAGTGATGAGCTGATTCGGCGCAGTCGTGATACCAATAACCGGGTCCGGATCTGATGATGACTCGTCTGGTCGCAGTGGTTAGTTGCTACTGGCTGCCGATTACGTTGGTTAATCTGGTTGCCATTACCACCTTGTCGTTGTGGCCGCTGGAGACGTTGCCACAGGTTCCTGGCAGCGATAAGACTCACCATCTAGTCGCTTACGCGGCGCTGATGTTGCCGGTGGCGATACGTAAGCCCTGCGGTTGGTTGTGGATCGCTTTGCTGTTTGTCGGTTGGAGTGGGGTGATCGAATTGGTCCAGCCGTATCTCAATCGCTATGGCGAGTGGTTGGATATGGCTGCCAACAGTGCCGGTGTTTTTTGCGGATGGTTGGTGGCGCAGCTGTTGAATCGGTTGCCGATTCAGGCCGGGGCGAGGTGATCTCGCCCGTCGATGGCTGCGTTAGGGGTTGGAGCGTTAAGCGGTTTAGCGAATCAGCTCGATCAGCTTGGGATCGTTGAACATTCGATTCAGCGTTTCAGACACGATCTCGTTAATAATCTGTGCATTCTTGTCGGTGCTGGGCGCCGTGAAGAATTTATGAACCTTGGACGACTGATATCGAGTGATTTGCTTTTTGCCATCATTATCAGCGATCGCGGCAAATTGGCTATGCAGTGTGACTTCGATCGGTAGGCTTTGGTTCTCATTTACTTTGTATTCAAGCTTCTCGACCACCAGTTCCAGCTTGATGGGTTTGGGGCTGAGATCGTCAACGACTACACCCATTTCGTTCAAGGCGGCGGTTGCAACCGGACGCAGGGAGCTGGATAGATCCTCAGACAGGGTGATGTCGTTGCTGTTGCGATAAACACCGCCACGGGTGCCTAGGCTTTTACTGGCGCGTTTGTCGGTGATGGTCAGGTAGACTGTGGGTTGATTGCTGATGTAGCTATCAACGGTCACTTTGGGGTTGAGCCGAACCTGTTGTGGGCTCTGGGCGCAGCCGGTCAGAGCCAGAATTAGGGCGGTCACCATAACGACGGTCTTTTTCATGACGCTCTCTCCTTGATCTTGAAAATAGGGGCTTGGACGATGAAGGCCTGCAGTCGTCGTTTTGGCAATTGTAGGAGCTAGGCCGACTGGGTACTAGTAGCAATCGTTAACTATTGGTTGTTGATCCTAATGTTAACGGTGTTAGCTGGGTTAAAAAATCAGCTAAGGATGGCGCGATCACATCGCAGCGTTTCTTGCCCGGCTGCTCCAGCATCACTTGGCCGCTATTGTTGTCGACGGACAGCACCAGTTCTTCGGGGTCGGTGCAGCCAAAGAAGAAGCTAAGGGGTTGCTTGAGGCGTTGCCGTCCCAGTGCGTGGCCGATTAGGTTGGCGCGTAGTCGTTCCAGGTCTTGCGAATTCCAGACAAACAGCAGGTTAAGTTGCCCCTGCGGTGATTGTGCCGGTAGAGGATCTGACCAATAGCGGCTGTAATAGGCTTTGATATCGGAGTGGATTTCGACCTCCAGTGCCTGCTCTAGCCGTTCGAACAGGTCATTGGGTTGGCCTTGGAGAACCGGTTTCCAGTCAATCAGACCATCGCTATCGGGTTGGCCCTGATAGCACTCAGATGGCCATTGGGTATCGAATTCGATCCGCCCTGGTGGGTTTGTATTGAGTTCCAGGTGGGATTGGATAAAACGATCCAGTGCCTGTTCTACAGTGGATGGCATAGTGGCTCCTTTGAATAAGGGCGCATGATGACAAACTCTTACGATCGGGACAATGGTGCTATGGAGTGTTGAGTGGGGCGCGCCCTTGAGGCACTAAGTCAAGGGGCAGTAATTGGCATAGTCGAGCGTTATCGATTGTTGTAAGGCGATGGGTTGGTTGAATTATGATCGTTTTGGGTCAAAGTTGATCACTTTTTAAACGCTTGATTCGGATCGATCAGTTTTTCATAAAATGGGTTTGGCACCGGGGGCAAAACGCGTAAAATTCGCTGCTCCTGATTCGGAGGGCGTGTAGCTCAGTTGGGAGAGCGCCACCCTTACAAGGTGGATGTCGGCGGTTCGAACCCGTCCACGCCCACCACCGATCAAGAGGCCTTTTCGGAGGTCGCGCAAGAAGAGACTGGAGCGGTAGTTCAGTTGGTTAGAATACCGGCCTGTCACGCCGGGGGTCGCGGGTTCGAGTCCCGTCCGTTCCGCCACTCTCTTCAATTAAAGGCGCAGCTCTATCTCGAGAGTCTAAATACGGGGCCCGTTACGGGCGTGTAGCTCAGCTGGGAGAGCGCCACCCTTACAAGGTGGATGTCGGCGGTTCGATCCCGTCCACGCCCACCACTATCATCCTCAACCTTTCTTGGGTTGTGGAACCCGCTGCGGAGCGGTAGTTCAGTTGGTTAGAATACCGGCCTGTCACGCCGGGGGTCGCGGGTTCGAGTCCCGTCCGTTCCGCCACTTTTTATCTATCTCTATTTTGTACCCTCTTGACTGTTCTGTGTCATCGACATGACAGCCATCGCTACACCGCCCTCCCTTTTTTGTTGTTCGATCTTGCGATAACTGATGCCAGTTAGGGTGAATTTGTGCCTTTATCAGCTTTATAATGGCTGTCGGTTCGATCGTACCTTGCGATCTGCGTCAAAGGCTAACTCGATGGATTGTTTCAGAAATATTGGTTTGGTTGGTCGTCAGGGCAGTACCCCTGTGATTCAATCGCTCGAACACCTGATTCCGTTTCTTCAGGGTGAAGGGCTCAACGTTATCATCGATAGACGCATCTCCGATGCAATGCCGGGTCACGGCCTACAAGAGAGTACCGTCAAGATGATGGGCCAGAGCTGCGATCTGGTGATTGTGGTTGGCGGTGATGGCAGCCTGCTGGGGGCTTCTAGAGAATTGGCGCAGTCGAGTGTTTCGGTGTTGGGAATAAACCGGGGTAACTTAGGCTTTCTGACCGACATAGCCCCCGATGAGATCGAGCAGAAGGTGGGTGAGGTGTTGCGCGGTGAATACCATACCGAGCCCCGTTTTCTGATCGAGGCGCTGGTCAAGCGTGAAGGAGAACCGGTCGGATCCGGCACTGCTCTTAATGACATTATTCTGCATCCGGGCCAAGCGGCGCGGATGATCCGATTTGAGCTTTACATTGAAGGGCAGTTTGCCTATTCACAGCGCTCTGATGGTTTGATCGTCTCGACCCCAACCGGATCGACCGCCTATGCACTGTCCGGCGGAGGTCCGATCATGCATCCGCGGATCGATGCGCTGGTATTGGTGCCTGTGTTCCCGCATACACTGACCAGCCGGCCGATCGTGGTCGATGGTAATTCTGAAATTAAAATTGTGGTGGCGGAGCGTAACGAAACCCATCCGTTTATCAGTTGCGATGGTCAGCACCAGATCCCTTGCTTGCCGGGTGATACCATCACTATTCGTAAGAAACCGCACAAACTGCAGCTGATCCATCCGCGCAGTTATGATTTTTATGAATCTTGTCGGTCTAAATTGGGTTGGGGCTCAAAACTGGGTGAATGATTGATGATGAGTAAGGCGCAGCACGCTCAACAGCAACAGCCAACGTCGTTTCAGGGCTATGACCTGATCGGCGATGTGCACGGCTGCGCACGCACACTAGAGCAGTTGCTACTGCAACTGGGGTACCGTGACCAGCAGGGGTGTTACCGCCACCCATCTCGGCAGGCGATCTTTATCGGTGATATCGTTGATCGCGGTAGTGCGATACGGCAATCGCTACGGCTGGTTCGTGCGATGGTTGATCAAGGCTGTGCCCAGATTGTGCTTGGTAACCATGAATACAATTGCATTCTCTATTGTCAGTCCGCTCGACCCGAATCGGGGCGGACATTTCTACGCGAGCATAATCCGCGTCATGAGCATCAGATCCGAGATACCCTGCAACAGATGGCCGCCTATCCCGACGAGTGGGCCGATTATCTAGCCTGGTTTCGCCAGATACCGCTCTACCTTGAATTACCCAACTTCCGTGTCGTACACGCCTGCTGGGATCAATCGTCGATCGACCAGCTCAAGGCGAGAGGAATTAGCGATCTGACCGATGATGACTACCTGCACCAATCGGTCGAGCGCGGTTCTTTTGAGTGGCGAGCGACCGACCGGTTGCTACGAGGTACCCATCTGCGGCTGCCCAATGAAGAGGTGATGGTGACAGCCGAGGGTTTTCGGCGCCATATGTACCGCACCAAGTTTTGGCGTGAAGCGCCCCAGTACCACCGTGATGTGGTGTTCCAACCTGACCCGCTGCCCGAGCATATCGCTGCGTTGCCGTTGACTGATGATGAGCAGCAACGTTTGCTGCATTACGGTGAGGATCAGAAGCCGTTATTTATTGGCCATTACTGGCAACAGGGATCACCCACGCCGATTCGGGACAATATAGCCTGTCTTGATTACAGCGCGGTCAAAGCGGGTAAGTTGGTGGCCTACCGGATGGATGATGAGATCACCCTGTCGCCATCCAAGTTTGTCTGGATCGACGTTGATCCGGCCGATATCGTCGCAGATTCCGCCCGGATCGTTAGCGGATCTGAATCCAATCGATCAGGGACGACATCATGATCAAGTTGCTCGAGCTAGATGCAGCGGATGATCTGAGACCCTTTGCCGCTTTTTTGTGGAAGCAACGGATTCATCACCGTGTATCTCACCGTGACGGCGCTCAACAACTGTGGCTGGCTGATCCTGGCGATGCTGAGTTTGTGCTGGAGCATTTTCAACGATGGCGAAATGGCGAGTCGCTTGACCATAACGCTGATGGCCCGCAGCCACAGATCTCCCACCGGGCGCGGATCTCATTGGCCTGGTTTTTGTTTCCGGTGACGCTGAGCTTGATTGGATTGAGCTTGGGGCTAACGTTGTTATGCGGTTTCGGCAATAACTTGCAATGGCTGCACTGGTTCAGCTTCGTTGATTTTACCTTCAAGGGTGAGTACTTGCTGTTTCAGAGCCTTGAAACCTTGTTTCAGGGCGGTCAGTGGTGGCGTTTGGTGACGCCTATTTTTCTCCACTTCAGTCTGATGCATCTGGTATTTAACCTGTTGTGGACCTGGGAGTTGGGGCGGCGTATCGAGGTGATTCAGGGTAAGCGTCGGCTACTATGGTTGGCGTTAGTGATCGGTGTAGTTTCTAATATGGCTCAGTTTATGATGACCGGCCCGCTGTTTGGCGGCCTTTCAGGGGTGATCTTTGGCCTGATGGGGTACACCTGGTTGTGGGATCGGGTTACTCCCGTCATCCACGGCCAGCAACAGCGCTTTGGCATGCCGCCGGCACTGATGACATTCATGATGATCTGGCTTGTGGTCGGGGTCAGCGGAGTGCTAGAAAAGGTTGGCTTCGGCTCGATCGCCAATACCGCTCACCTGGTCGGGCTGTTAAGCGGGCTGGCTTGTGTACTGCCAGCGCAGTGGTTGTATCGGCGTAACCTGCAACGTGGTTGATCGATCCGTTGGCCAAACACGCATAGGCAGCAACCCGGTCTGAGTGCGTTATGCTGTCTAGTATCGAATGGCTATGGTGTCTTGGTCGTTTGGCGCTGTGTAGAGCAGCAGTTCTAGCGCAATATTCCTAGCGCATAAATATTAATTCTTGAGAATCACCATGCTGTCGTTTTTTGAACGCCTGATCGCGCCGTTTCCTGCCGAGGAACCGAGCCAGCCACCTAAAGGCGTCTACGCTTTTTGTCGTCACTACACCCGAGGGATGGAGTGGCCGCTATTGTGGATGACGCTACTGACTGCTGCGTTGGCGATCTTAGAGGTATCGCTGTTTGGTTTTATGGGCCAGTTGGTTGATTGGTTGTCTGGCCACACGCCCGAGACATTGTTGCAGCGCGAAGGGGCTGCGCTGTTGTGGATGAGCGGCTTGGTGTTACTGGCGCTGCCACTGTTGGTGTGGTTGCACTCGATGGTTGTGCATCAAGCGTTGTTGGGTAACTACCCGATGTCGATCCGTTGGTTGGCGCACCGGTACTTGTTGGGGCAGAGCGTATCGTTCTACCAGAATGACTTTGCCGGACGGCTGGCGACCAAGGTAATGCAGACCTCGTTGTCGGTGCGTGAGACGGTAATGAAACTGCTCAACGTGTTGATGTATGTATTGGTCTACTTCACCAGTATGTTGGTGCTATTAGCTCAAGCCGACTATCGATTAGCGCTGCCGATGCTGGTGTGGTTGGCGGTCTATATCGGTTTGCAGCTCTACTTCGTCCCCAAACTCAAACAGATCGCGACAGAACAAGCGCATGCTCGCTCGACCATGACCGGTCGGGTGGTCGATAGCTATACCAACATCAATACCGTCAAACTGTTCGCCCACACTCGGCAAGAAGCCGATTATGCCCAAGATGGGATGGAGGACTTTCTCGACACCGTCTATCGGCAGATGCGGTTGGCGACCGGTATCAATGTCGGAGTTCAGATTAGCAACTATATATTGGCATTCGTGATCGCTGCGCTGTCGATCTGGCTCTGGTCGCTAAGTGCCATCAGCGTTGGAGCCATCGCAATTGCGGTCAGTCTGGCGCTGCGGCTCAACGGTATGTCGCAGTGGATCATGTGGGAAGTTAGCGCGCTGTTCGAGAATATAGGCACCGTTGCCGATGGCATGTCGACCCTGTCCCAGCCACGAGAAGTTCAGGATAAAGACAATGCCCCGCTGTTGCAGGTAACCCAGGGGGTGATCGATTTTGATGCGGTTCGATTCCATTACGGCCAAGGTGAAGGCGTTATCGAGCGGCTCAATCTCAATCTGAAACCGGGTGAGAAGGTGGGGCTGGTTGGTCGCTCCGGTGCGGGTAAATCGACGCTGGTTAATCTGTTGTTGCGGTTCCACGATCTAGAAGGGGGGGCGATCCGGATCGACGGTCAGGATATCAGCGCGGTGCAGCAAGAGAGCTTGCGCGCCCAGATCGGTATGGTGACCCAGGATACCTCCCTGCTGCACCGTTCGGTTCGTGACAATATCCTCTATGGTAAGCCGCAGGCTAGCGAGGAGGAACTGATCGAAGCGGCGACACTGGCCGAAGCGCATCAGTTTATACAGGAACTGGTCGATCAAGAGGGAAATCGTGGTTACGATGCTCAGGTGGGTGAGCGGGGGGTCAAGTTGTCCGGTGGTCAGCGACAGCGGATCGCCATCGCCCGGGCGCTGCTAAAGGATGCGCCGATTCTGGTCCTGGATGAGGCGACCTCGGCGCTCGATTCGGAAGTGGAAGCGGCGATCCAGCATAGCTTGTATCAGCTGATGATTGGCAAGACCGTGATCGCCATCGCACACCGATTATCGACCATTGCGGCGATGGATCGGTTGATCGTGCTTGATCAGGGGGCTATCGTCGAGCAGGGTAGTCACCAGCAGCTGGTCAGCCAGGGTGGCATCTACGCCCAGCTATGGGCGCATCAGACGGGTGGTTTCTTGGGGCTGGATATAGATAGCGAGGCTGGCACGAATCATCAGTCGTGAGGTTTGTGCCAAGGGTTTTCGTCCTCTTTACGCCGACCATCCGAATGGCGTCGATTGTTGCTGTTTAATTCAAATCGGATGTCCTTTCTCCGCTCAGTCTGGGCGCGACGCTCTTCGATGATGCGGCGCTCACCGCCATCCCAGTCGAGCT
>JBFFKD010000022.1:0-13445 GCA_041555595.1 Motiliproteus sp. | reverse complement strand
GTTAACCGGATGCGAAAAGCCCAGAGTCAGGTTAAGAACCGAACCCTTGACCGCACCACGATAACCAACACCAATCAGGTCTAGCTTCTTTTCAAAGCCCTGAGTTACACCAACAACCATGTTGTTAGCCAGCGAGCGCATAGTACCAGACAAGGCTTTCGCCTGTTTGGAACCATCGCGAGCGGCAAACTGAAGAGAACCCTCTTCAGAAGCAACAGTGACGCTTGGGTGAACATCTAGCCCCAGCGAACCATTACTGCCTTTGACGTTCAGAGACTGACCGTCAAGCTTGATCTCTACGCCAGCAGGGATAACGACGGGCGCTTTAGCGATACGTGACATTACAACCTCCTAGAATACGGTGCAGATGACTTCACCACCGACGTTTGCAGCACGAGCTGCACGATCGGTCATGACACCTTTAGAGGTTGAAACAATGGCAATACCCAGCCCGTCACGAACCTTTGGCAGTTCACTTGCGTTCTTGTAGACGCGCATAGACGGACGGCTAACGCGATCGATAGTCTCGATAACGGGCTTGCCTTCAAAATACTTAAGAACGATGGTCAAGGTAGCCTTAACATCGCCTTCTTCGCTGAATCCAGTGATATAACCTTCATCCTGCAGAACTTGGGCAACAGCCTTTTTCTGCTTGGATGCAGGCATGGACACTGTGACTTTCTCAGCCATCAAACCGTTGCGGATACGCGTTAGCATATCTGCAAGTGTGTCTTGCATGCTCATTTAATGAGTCCTCACTATTGTGCAGCTGATCGGCTCCGGAAATCGGAGCCGTTGCTTACCAACTAGCTTTCTTCAAGCCAGGTACATCACCGCGCATGGCGGCTTCACGCAGCTGAATCCGGGATAAACCGAACTTACGATAAACACCGTGCGGCCGACCAGTGATCTGGCAGCGACGACGTTGACGAGACGGGCTTGCATCACGAGGCAGGCCTTGCAGCGCAACCTGTGCATCCCAACGCTCATCATCAGATGAACTTGGAGCATTGATGATAGCCTTAAGCTGAGCCCGCTTTTCAGCAAACTTAGCAACTGTCTTAGCACGCTTAGCTTCGCGCGCCTTCATTGATTCCTTAGCCATAGCAACACCCGTTATTTTTTAAAGGGGAAACCCAGAGCGGTCATCAGAGCACGACCTTCTTCGTTAGTGCGCGCAGTGGTGGTAATGGTGATATCCATACCGCGCAGCTTATCGACCTTGTCGTAGTCGATTTCAGGGAAGATGATCTGTTCTTTAACGCCCATGCTGTAGTTGCCACGACCGTCGAATGACTTAGCATTCATACCACGGAAGTCACGAATACGAGGAATAGCAACATCGACCAGACGATCGAAGAATTCCCACATCCGCTCGCCACGCAGGGTGACTTTACAACCGATCGGCCAGCCTTCACGAACCTTAAAGTTCGCAACAGACTTACGCGCCTTGGTCACAACCGCTTTTTGACCAGCGATTTTTTCCATATCGGCAACGGCGTTTTCAATCATTTTCTTGTCCCCAATACCTTCACCAACACCCATGTTCAGGGTGATCTTGGTCAGGCGAGGAACTTCCATTGCGTTCAGACCCAGCTCTTTTTGCACATCGGCAGCAGCTTTGTCTTTATACAGTGCTTTCAATCTTGACATGGTACCTGCTCCCCTATTATCCGCCGACGACTTCGCCGTTGGATTTAAAATAACGAACCTTGGTACCGTCTTCCAAGATCTTGAAGCCAACACGGTCGCCCTTGCCAGTCGCAGCGTTAAAAATTGCTACGTTAGAAGCCTGAATACCCGCCTCTTTCTCGACAATGCCACCCGCCTGACCCAGCATAGGGTTAGGCTTAGTGTGCTTCTTCACCATATTGATGCCAGAAACGATCAAACGATCATCAGCAAGAACCTTTACGATCTTACCGCGCTTGCCTTTGTCTCTTCCGGCGATGACGATCACTTCATCATCACGTCTGATTTTACGCATTATTAATACCTTATATTTCCTACTACCTTCTCATGCTAGAAACGCCGAGCACCCGATTCGCATCGGATCTCAGCGTTTCACATAAACACAAGCTACGTGGAGCTTGGTCTTTATAGCACTTCAGGAGCCAGGGAAACGATTTTCATGAACTTCTCGTTACGAAGCTCACGCGTAACCGGTCCGAAGATACGAGTACCAATCGGCTGCTCACTAGCATCGTTCAGCAGCACAGCAGAGTTGGTATCGAAGCGGATGATCGAACCATCAGGACGACGAACGCCCTTCTTAGTACGAACAACCACAGCCTTTAGGACCTGGCCTTTCTTCACCTTACCGCGTGGAATTGCTTCCTTAACGGTAATCTTGATGATGTCACCGATACGTGCATAACGACGGTGTGAACCGCCCAGTACTTTAATACACTGAACACGCTTGGCGCCGCTGTTGTCAGCGACATCAAGGATCGATTCTGTTTGAATCATGGTTTTACTCCATCACACACAACCGGGGCCGCCCCAACGGAACAACCCAGGTTCAAAGCGAAGGCGCGTATACTACACCTTTGCTGCGCGTTCTTCAATTGTTACTAGAGCCCAAGACTTAGACTTGGAATACGGACGTGTTTCTTTAACGGTGACCAGATCACCCATCCCGCACTCATTGCTTTCGTCATGCGCATGCAGCTTGGTTGAACGCTTTACGTATTTACCGTAAATAGGATGCTTTTCCTTGCGCTCAATCAGCACTGTGATGGTTTTATCCATCTTGTCACTTACAACACGGCCGGTTGCAGTGCGGATTTTAGTCTCTGCCATGCTTAGTTACCTGCCTTTTGTGTCAGCACTGTTTTAACCCGAGCAATGTCACGACGCACATTACCAATCAAATGGTTTTGCGCCAGCTGACCAGAGCTCTTCTGCATCCGCAGATTGAACTGTTCCTTGAGAAGGCCCAGCAACTCTTGATTAAGCTCATCTACGGACTTTTCACGTAATTCAACAATGTTCATCACATCACCGTCCGCTTAACAAAGGTTGTTGCAATAGGCAGCTTGGCAGCAGCAAGAGCAAAGGCTTCAGCAGCCAATGTCTCAGACACTCCTTCCATCTCAAACAAAACCTTTCCAGGCTGAGTCTGAGCTACCCAGTATTCGACGTTACCCTTACCTTTACCCTGACGAACTTCCAGAGGCTTGCCGGTAATTGGCTTGTCAGGAAAAACACGAATCCAGATCTTACCGCCACGCTTGATGTGACGCGTCATAGTACGACGTGCCGCTTCAATCTGACGAGCAGTGATGCGACCGCGACCAGTAGCTTTAAGACCGAATTCGCCAAAGCTTACCTTACTTCCGCGTTCTGCCAGGCCGCGGTTACGGCCCTTCATCATCTTGCGGTATTTCGTACGTTTAGGTTGCAGCATTGACGTACCCTCTACTTAGCAGCTTTCTTTTTTGAAGCGGCACTCTTCTGAGCACGAACCTGCTCAATACCACCCAAAACTTCACCCTTGAAGATCCACACTTTGATACCAATGATGCCGTATGTAGTGTGAGCCTCGTAAGTACC
Organism: Motiliproteus sp.; assembly: GCA_041555595.1. Lineage (GTDB taxonomy): Bacteria > Pseudomonadota > Gammaproteobacteria > Pseudomonadales > Balneatricaceae > Motiliproteus. The sequence goes on along the minus strand of JBFFKD010000022.1, from coordinate 9,890 downwards.
GTAATCGATATCGGCACGCAGAGTGTGCAGAGGTACACGGCCTTCGCGATACCATTCGGAACGTGCGATTTCAGCACCACCCAAACGACCGCCAACCTGAACCTTGATTCCTTTAGCGCCAAGACGCATAGCATTCTGAACCGCGCGCTTCATCGCACGACGGAACATTACGCGACGCTCTAGCTGACTACCAACTCCGGCAGCAACCAGCTTCGCATCCAGCTCGGGCTTACGAATTTCTTCGATATTGATCTGAACTGGAACTCCCATCATCTTAGTGACAGCAGCACGCAGCTTCTCAACATCTTCACCCTTCTTACCAATCACAATACCCGGACGAGCGGTGTGAATAGTGATACGGGCATTCTGCGCAGGACGTTCGATCTCGATCCGGCTAACAGAAGCTGCTTTCAGCTTGTCTTCCAGGTACTTACGCACCTCAAGATCCTGAAGCAGGTTTTTTGCATAGGCTGAGCGACTGGCGTACCAGACCGATGTATGGTCCTTAACGATTCCCAGTCGATAACCTGTTGGATGTATTTTATGACCCATGGTGTTATCTCCTAGCTCTCTGCAACCTTGACGGTGATGTGACAAGAACGCTTCAGGATACGATCGGCACGACCCTTGGCACGCGGACTAATGCGCTTCATAGTCATCCCTTCATCCACAAATACAGTGGATACCTTCAACTCGTCGACATCTGCACCTTCATTGTGCTCGGCGTTGGCAATTGCCGACTCCAGCACTTTCTTCATGATTGCAGCACCCTTTTTGGGGCTGAAAGCCAGAATATTCAGGGCTTCATCAACAGACTTACCGCGGATTTGGTTCGCTACCAAGCGAGCTTTCTGCGCGGATAAGCGGGCGCCTTTTAATTTAGCGGCTACTTCCATCTCTATATCCTCGCTTAACGCTTCGCTTTCTTATCAGCAGCATGTCCGCGGTAGGTGCGGGTGACAGCAAACTCACCCAGCTTATGACCTACCATGTCTTCGGTTACGAAAACTGGTACATGTTGGCGTCCGTTATGGACTGCAATCGTCAACCCGACAAAGTTCGGGAAGATCGTAGAGCGACGAGACCAAGTTTTAATTGGCTTGCGATCGCTCTTTTCGATAGCAGTCTCAACCTTCTTCATCAAGTGAAGGTCTATAAAAGGACCTTTCTTAAGTGAACGTGGCACAGCCGTTACCTCGAATGTTTAATTTATTTCTTAGAACGACGACGCACGATAAGCTTATCGGTTCGCTTGTTCTTACGTGTTTTGTAGCCCTTAGCCGGCGTACCCCAAGGAGATACCGGATGACGACCACCAGAAGTACGACCTTCACCACCACCATGAGGGTGATCAACCGGGTTCATCGCCACACCGCGAACGGTAGGACGAACACCACGCCAGCGTGAAGCACCTGCCTTACCCAGAGAGCGCAGACTGTGCTCGCTGTTGCAGACTTCACCTAGAGTTGCACGACAGTCAACCAGGACCTTGCGCATCTCACCGGAACGCAGACGCAAAGTTGCGTGAGCACCTTCACGAGCAACCAACTGGGCAGAGGTACCGGCGCTACGCGCCATCTGTGCACCCTTACCAGGCTTAAGCTCGATACAGTGAATCACACTACCCAACGGGATGTTCCGCAGCGGCAGAGTATTACCTGACTTGATGTCAGCAGCAGCACCAGAGACAACCTTATCACCAGCCTTCATGCCTTTGGACGCGATGATGTAACGACGCTCACCATCGGCATACAGAACCAGGGCAATATTGGCTGTACGGTTTGGATCGTACTCCAAACGCTCAACAACAGCAGGAATGCCGTCCTTATTGCGCTTAAAATCGACGACACGGTAATGCTGCTTATGACCACCACCGATATGACGGGTAGTGATACGACCGTTATTGTTACGGCCGCCAGTCTTGGACTTCTTCTCCAGCAAAGGTGCGTAAGGCGCGCCTTTGTGCAGATCGTTATTTACAACCTTTACCACATGGCGACGGCCAGCGGAGGTCGGTTTACATTTAACAATAGCCATCTGTTAGCCTCCCCTTATTCGCCGACGAAGTCGATATCATGGCCTTCAGCCAGACGAACATACGCCTTGCGAATGCTCTTACGCTGACCCATGCCGTGAGCAGTACGCTTGGTCTTACCCTTAGCGTTCAACACACAAACCTTGGCAACCTTAACTTCGAACAGCTGCTCAACAGCCTTCTTGATCTCAGGCTTAGTTGCGTCAGATGCCACGCGGAACACTACCTGCTGAGCGTCTTCGGCAACGATAGTCGCCTTCTCAGAGATATGCGGTCCTAACAAAACCTGGAAGATGCGTTCTTGATTCATCCCAACATCTCCTCAATTTTCTTAAGTGCAGCAACTGTTACCAGCACTTTGTCGCTTCCAACCAGGCTAACCGGGTCGATCGCAGCAACGTCACGCACGTCAACCTTAGGAAGGTTACGAGCAGACAAGTACAGATCCAGATCCACACCTTCAGTGATTACGAGAACATCACTCAGATCCAACTCTTTCAGCTTGGCAACCATCAGCTTGGTCTTAGGGGCTTCGAGCTTCAGCTCTTCAACCACAACCAAACGCTCCTGGCGAACCAACTCAGAGAAGATGCAGCGAATCGCAGCACGGTACATCTTTTTGTTCACTTTCTGAGAGTGATCTTGTGGCTTAGCCGCGAAGGTTACACCACCGGAGCGCCAGATCGGGCTACGGATAGTACCTGCACGAGCACGACCAGTACCCTTTTGACGCCAAGGCTTACGACCACCACCGCTCACTTCTGAACGGGTCTTCTGTGCACGAGTACCCTGACGGCCACCAGCCATATAGGCGGTAACAACCTGGTGAACCAGTGCTTCGTTAAACTCTTTATTAAAGGCCAGCTCGGAAACTTCAACCGAACCGCTAGCGCCTGCAATAGTAAGATTCATCATCATCTCCCTTAGCCGCGCGCTTTAACCGCTGGTTTAACAATCACATCACTGCCCGTACAACCAGGAACCGGTCCTTTAATAAGGATCAGGTTACGCTCGGCATCGACGCGAACAACTTCCAACGTCTGCACAGTGACGCGCTCATCACCCATGTGACCAGCCATCTTCTTACCCTTGAATACACGACCGGGTGTCTGACACTGACCAATGGAACCAGGAGCACGGTGAGAGATAGAGTTACCGTGAGTAGCATCCTGCATTGCAAAGTTCCAACGCTTAACGCCGCCCTGGAAACCTTTACCTTTAGACTGACCAGTCACATCAACTTTCTGTCCAACTTCAAAACGCTCGACAGTCAATTGATCTCCAACCTGAACTTCGTTGTCACCCGACAAGCGAAACTCCCACAAACCACGACCGGCCTCAGTGCTAGCCTTGGCGAAATGACCCGCCTCGGGCTTATTAACACGTGAAGCTTTCTTAGCACCAACAGTCACCTGAATAGCACTATAGCCGTCGACTTCATCAGTCTTCAGCTGGGTCACACGGTTCGGTTCCACTTCGATGACCGTTACTGGCACGGATACACCATCATCAGTGAATACACGGGTCATACCCGCTTTCCGTCCGACTAAACCAATAGTCATATTTAAACCTCTTACCAGTTGAGTACGGGGCTTTAACCCACTATGGCCGCCCTTTACAGAGCGTTCCTCTACTAAAACTTATATAGCGCCGAAGCGCTTATCGATTAGCCCAGGCTAATTTGAACATCTACGCCCGCTGCAAGGTCTAGCTTCATCAATGCGTCAACTGTTTTTTCAGTTGGCTCAACGATGTCTAGAACACGCTTGTGAGTACGGATCTCATATTGGTCACGTGCATCTTTATTCACGTGAGGTGAGGTCAGTACTGTGAAGCGCTCCTTACGAGTCGGAAGCGGGATCGGGCCACGCACTTGCGCGCCAGTTCGCTTGGCAGTATCAACAATTTCCTGTGTGGAAGCGTCGATCAAGCGATGATCAAAAGCCTTCAATCGAATACGAATTTTCTGGTTTTGCATTTCGATCACAACTCCAAATGGAATAAAACGGCAATAAGATGCCACCCCTACAAAAAGGGTACGGAATTGTACGCGCAGAAATAAGCAAGCGCAACAGCAATCAGACAGAAGGGGCCAAAAAGCTTTGGCGCGTCAGATTTACCGCTACGTTATTGAAAGCAAGACCGGGCACAAAGCCCGACTGGAGGCGGATTCTAGAGCAAACATTAATAGCTGGCTAGCGATTTTTTCCGCTATCAGCACGCGCACTCCAAATCAAAGCGATCGAGCCGATCCAACCAACTCTGTATCTGCGTCGACGATGCAAAAGCACTCTCAAAACTGTTGCGTGCCAACTGCAGCAACTGTGCCCGATCTAACTCCAACGCTGCGGCAAGCTGCAGGTAGTTATCGTTTATATAACCGCCGAAGTAGGCCGGATCGTCCGAATTGAGAGTCACCTTCAATCCAAGCTGTAACATCTGTTTAAGCGGATGCTGCTTCAGGTCGTCGATCACAGCCAGACGTAGATTGGATAGAGGACATAAGGTTAACGGTATCTGCCGCGCAACCAGCTCAGCCACCAACACCGGATCCTCCAGCGCTCTATTACCATGATCGATACGATCGACGCTCAACTGCTTCAATGCCTGCCAGACATACTCCGGCGGCCCCTCTTCACCCGCATGCGCCACGGCACGCAACCCCTGGTATCTAGCCTGCCGGTAGACCTTAGCGAAGGGAGCGGGCGGATAATCCCGCTCGGACGAATCTAAGCCAACGGCAACAAACTGATCCAGCAGCGGTCGCGCTTGCACCATTACCGCCTCAGCCTCGGCTGCAGGCAGGTGACGTAAAAACGACAGAATCAAGCCACTGCTAATCCCCCATTGGCGTTCCGCATCGGCCATCGCCCCCCTAATCCCAGATACCACAACAGCAAGACCCACTCCACGTGCCAAATGCGCCTGCGGATCGAACATCAGCTCGGTATGCAACACACAATCCCGCCGGGCTCGATCCAGATAGGCATAGGTCAGGTCGTAAAAGTCCTGCTCAGTTTGCAGCACCGCCATCCCTTCGTAATAGAGATCGAGAAATCCCTGTAGGTCGTGAAAACGATAGGCACTACGCAGATCATCAACCGAATCAAAACGCAGCGAGTGGCCATTGCGATCAGCCAACTGAAACAATAGTTCGGGTTCGAGCGAACCCTCGATATGGATATGCAACTCAGCCTTAGGCAAGTTGCGGATAAACGTTTCCACACTTACCTCCGGCGTAAAGCCTCGCTCCTAAGGATCCGGAACGAGACTTTTATAAAACGTTACCGACAGGCAGACAGTTACTTAGGCAGACTGCCTTCAACACCCTCTACATAGTAGTTCATGCCAGCCAGGGCACCATCATCCAGCACCTCGCCAGCAGCGATCACCTGCTTGCCGCTCTGATCAACAACAGGACCCGCAAACGGGTGCAACGAGCCGTCGATGATCGCCTGCTTGATCTTTTCAGCCTCAGCCACAACATCGGCAGGAATCGCCTTGTTGTAGGGCGCAAAGCCGACCATACCCGACTTGATACCACCCCAGGTGTCGCTCTCTGCCCAATCACCGGCGATCACCGCCTTGGTGCGATCGATATAGTACTGATCCCAGTCATCAATGATCGCCGTCAGCTGAGCCTTCGGAGCAAAGCCGGTCATATCAGATGCCTGACCCACACCCCATACACCGCGCTGTTCAGCAACCTGCAAAGGAGCCGGACTATCGGTGTGTTGCATGATGATATCAGCCCCCTGATCGACCAGCGTCTTGGCCGCATCAGCTTCTTTACCCGGATCGTACCAAGAGTTCACCCAGACCACCTTGATAACAGCGTCAGGGTTAACCGCACGCGCGGCACGGATCGTAGCATTGATACCGCGCACCACCTCTGGAATCGGGAACGAAGCTACATAGCCGATCACATTGCTCTTGGTCATCCGGCCAGCGACTGTACCGACGACATAGCGCCCCTCGTAGAAACGCGCGGCGTAAGTGCTGACGTTAGGCATCCGTTTATAGCCCGTCGCGTGCTCAAACTTAACCTTCTTAAACTTCTTGGCAACCTTCAACGTCGGGTTCATAAAACCGAACGAGGTGGTAAAGATCAGATCATGGCCGCTAGCGGCCAACTTGCGAATCACACGCTCAGCATCCGGCCCCTCGCTAACACTCTCGACGTAACTGGTCTTAACCTGATCACCCAGCGCCTTCTCAATGGCTAAACGGCCCTGATCGTGACGGTAAGACCAACCATGGTCGCCAATAGGCCCGACGTAGATAAAACCAACCTTAGTCTGCGCCAACGACTGCCCCGACAGTGCTAATCCAGCAACGGCAGCAGAGACGGCCAACAGCTTCTTAAAACTTTGCTTCATAGACTTCTCCAAAGATTAAACTCAGCCAACATTAATTTGCGCCACTACAGCAGCACTTTTAATTCTTCTTTTTTCGATCAACCGATCAGGTTGAGGGCCTAAACGGCTTGCCCAGCGAGGCCGGCGAGTTTTCACGCAGTTTGGTCGCATCGCGGGAGATCAACACCAGCACCACAACCGTCGCCAAGTAGGGCAACATCGACAGAAACTGCGACGGGATCGACAACCCCATCCCCTGACCGTGCAGTTGCAAGATGGTCACGCCGCCGAACATATACGCACCCAGCAAGCTACGCATCGGCTTCCAGGAGGCAAACACCACCAGCGCCAGCGCCACCCAGCCTCGGCCAGCAGTCATATTCTCGGACCACATCGGGGTATAAACCACCGACAGATAAGCCCCGCCCAGCCCAGCCATCAGACCGCCAAACATCAGCGCGCAGTAGCGCAACCTAATCACCGGATACCCCAGCGCGTGGGCCGAATCGGGAGACTCACCTATCGCCCGCAAAATAAGACCACCCCGGCTGTGGTAGATAAAATAGTGCAGACCAAATACCAGCGTCACCGACAGGTAGATCAGTAGATTATGATCAAACAGCACAGGCCCGATAAACGGAATCTCTGACAGCAATGGGATCGGCAGATTGGCCAGCGGATCAACCGTGGTGCCGACAAACTCCACCCCTAGCAATGCACTCAAACCAACGCCGAACAACGTGATCGCCAAACCGGTAGCCACTTGATTAGTCAATAAACTCAGCGTTAAAAAGCCATGCAGCAGCGCCAACGACATGCCCGATAACGCGCCAATCATCACCCCAAGATAGCCATTACCCGTCAGCACAGTACCACCGAAAGCACCGACGGCACCGACCAGCATCATCCCTTCCAACCCCAGGTTTAACACTCCAGAACGCTCCACCACCAGCTCACCCAAGGCGGCAAACAGCAACGGTGTCGCGGCGCCGATAATGGTCAGACAAGCCGCTTGTACAATCAGCATTGTTTCATTCATGGTATCGCCCGCCCTAGGCCTTGCCGAACCGAATTCGGTAACTGATTAATACGTCGCAAGCTAACAGGAAGAACAGCAACATACCCTGGAACACGCCGGTAACCGCCTGCGGCAACCCCATCTCGATCTGCAGCGTTTCACCGCCAAGATACGACAACGCCAGCAGCAAACCTGCCACCAACACCCCGACCGGATGCAAGCGCCCCACAAAGGCCACAATGATGGCGGTAAAACCGTAGCCGGGTGAAACCTGCGGCACCAGCTGACCGATAGGCCCCGCCACCTCGATCATCCCTGCCAGCCCGGCCAAACCGCCGGCCAGCAACAGGCAAAACCAGACCAGTCGCTTCTGTTTAAAACCGGCAAACTGAGCCGCACGCGGAGCCGAACCGACGACTTTGACCTGAAAGCCGATCAGCGTTCGGCTCAGCAATACCCAGGCCGCAATCACCACCGCAATAGTCATCAGCGCACCGATATGCAGCCGGGTATCCTCCAGCAGGATCGGCATCAACGCAGCGTCGCCAAACATACGCGATTCGGGGAAGTTAAACCCTTCCGGATCGCGCCAGGGGCCGTGCACCAGAAAACTCAAAAACAACGCCGCCACATAGGTCAGCATCAGACTGGTCAGAATCTCATTGGCATTGAAACGGGTCTTGAGCCAGGCAGGTATCGCCGCCCAGGCCATGCCTCCCAGCACTCCGAACACCATCATCGCTGGAAGCAACCATGCACTCTCACTGTCGTGGGCAAAGATCGCCAGACCACCACCAAACACCGCCCCCATCACCAACTGGCCTTCAGCACCGATATTCCAGACATTGGCCTTAAAGCCGATCGACAGACCGATGCCGATCAGCACCAGCGGAATCGCCTTGACCAACAGCTCGCTAAAGCCGTAACTGTCACTGACAGGCAGGATAAAGAACGCATACAACGCCTCCCATCCATCGATCCCCATCAGGGTGAACATGATAAAGCCTGCGATCAGAGTCAATATGAGAGCCAGCAACGGCGAACCGTAAACCATTTTTTTGGAGGCTTGCGGCCTTGGAATCAAGCGAAAGCTCATTGCAACAACTCCTGCACGCCAACATTGACTGGCGTTATATCTTCTAGCGCAACTCCAGTCATCAACAGACCAACATCTTCAGCGGACAGCTCAGCACGGTCATAGACGGCAGATAGGCGGCCACCACAGATGGCGCCGATCCGATGACTCAGGGTCATCAATTCATCCAGATCCTGCGACACCACCAGCACCGCAGTGCCGTTGGCAGCCAGAGCCTGCAACGATTTGTGAATAATCGCAGCCGCCCCCGCATCAACGCCCCAAGTAGGCTGGGCAATAACCAGCACCTCAGGCGACTGCAGCACTTCACGGCCGACGATAAACTTCTGCAGATTGCCGCCGGACAGACTACCCGCTTCGGCGCCCGGGCCGGTGCAGCGGACATCGAATTTATCGATCACCTGATCGGCAAAACGATGCACTTCAGCTTCGCGGATAAAGCCATTGGTCAGAAACGGCTGACGAACATAACCGCTCAACAGGGAGTTATCGGATAAGCTCATATCCGGCACCGAACCATGCCCCAAACGCTCTTCGGGGACAAAACACAAACCATGGGCACGACGCTGATGAGACCCCAACTGGCCGACCGAATGACCGGCGATATTGACCGTGCCGGAATCGGTTTGAAACTCACCGCTCAGCACCTCCAACAGCTCGGCTTGACCATTACCGGCAACCCCGGCAATACCCAGGATCTCACCGCTACGAACCTTCAGCTCGATATCGTGCAAGGCGATGGCGAACTGGCTACCGGCGGCTCGATTAAGCCCACACACCTGCAACCACACCTCTCCGTGTTCAAAATCGGTGGCGGTGCTGGCCGCATCAATCTCCTCACCGACCATCAATGCCGCCATGCTGGCCGCTGTCTCATCTCGAGGAATACAGTCGCCAACATTTTTTCCAAGTCGCAAGATGGTCGCTGCATCACACAATTGACGGACTTCATCGAGCTTGTGACTGATATAGAGGATGGAACAGCCTTCGGCGGACAACTTGCGCAGAGTGACGAACAGCGTCTCAGCCTCCTGCGGCGTCAACACCGAGGTCGGCTCGTCCATAATCAATAGGCTTGGATTCTGCAGCAGGCAACGAACAATCTCGATTCGCTGCTTCTCGCCGACCGACAGGCTGTGCACCGCCCGGTTTGGATCCAGCGGCAGACCATAATGCTCCTCCACCTCGAGGATACGCGCTTCGAGCTCCTTCATCGGTGGCGGATTACTCATCCCTAGCGAGATATTTTCCTTCACTGTCAGCGCTTCGAACAATGAAAAATGCTGAAACACCATCCCGACACCCAGCTCGCGAGCCTGCGCCGGACTGCCAATCCGCACCGGTTTGCCCTGCCACTGGGATTGCTCGACGGCCAGGCGCAGG
>JBFFKD010000021.1:0-13575 GCA_041555595.1 Motiliproteus sp. | reverse complement strand
TGATCGATGATATCGGCTAGTTTGACACCGTGCAGCGGGTTGTTGGCTTGTTGGTCTGTCATTGCGTCGGGCGATCCTGATGGAGAAAGATGATAAGAGTGATAGTGGCTGAGAGAAATCGTAACAAGGCTATTTTACCGGTCGCGGTGGGAGACGCTAGCGCTATGGGTTACCAGAGTTCAGTTGGACGACCATCAACTCACCGCCGTCAATAGTGATTGCAACATCGCGCTACCGGTGCGGGTAAACAATCCTCCAAACACGATACAATTAACCACCACAGTCAGCCACAGTAATGACCGGAACGGTTGCTTACTCGATTTATGCCGTAACCATTGTTGACCGCATAACGCACCGGGCCAACCGCCGACTGCAGCTAACAGATGCAACTTGGCTTCGGGAACCCGCCAGGTGCCGTTTCTTGCCGCTGCTTTATCGACTGCATAGACGATAAACGTGAACAGGCTTAGACATAGATAGAAAGCCAGCACCTGCTGAGGCAGTTCGACCAGCCAGACGGTCGCGGTGACAACAGTAAGAAAAAACAGTGCGAAGGGTACGGCGATGCGTTGTAACGGGTAGCGTGGAAGTATCGACAAGGCCTGGCTCTCAAGGTGGACTAGTTAATGATTCAAGCTGTGCGGCAATGTAAAGCAAACACTGCGGTGGTACAACGCAGCTGGAGGGAATAGCCAAAACCTGCCGCCACAAACACCACAAATCACAGCTACCGCAAAGCCATCCAGCATCTCTAGTTCATCGCTCTGACTATGGCGGCCTAAATACTCTATAATTGCGCTCCGAAATTTGACTGCTGCACGCCCCCGAGGATTTACCATGCTCTTTTCCGCCCTAGATCTAGCCCCCGAGATCCAACAAGCCCTGGATGCCTGCGGCTACAGTCAGATGACCCCGATCCAACAGCAGGCGATCATCCCGGCACGGCGCGGTAAAGACCTCCTGGCAAACGCCCAGACCGGTACCGGCAAGACCGCCGCCTTTGCGCTGCCGATCTTGCAGCAGATGCATGACCGTAGCCAACCGACTAAACCTGGCAGTCCGCGAGCTCTGATCCTGACCCCAACCCGTGAACTAGCCGAGCAACTGGCCGAAACGATCGGTCGCTACGCCCAATTTCTGCCGTTCAACGTCACCGCCTTCTATGGTGGCGTCAAGATGACAGGCCAAAAGAACAAGCTTAACGCTGGTATCGACATTTTAATCTCGACCCCTGGCCGCCTGCTCGAACATCTGGAGCAGTGCAATCTCAATCTGGCCAATGCCGAGTTCGTGGTGCTAGATGAAGCCGACCGGATGCTCGATATGGGCTTTATCTCCGACGTCCATGCGTTGTTGATGAAAGCCCCAAAAAAGCGCCAAACTCTGTTGTTCTCCGCCACCAGCTCGCCTGCTGTAACCGAACTGGCCAAAGCACTGCTCAACAACCACCAGACTGTTCGGGTCGCCAAACAAAATGCCACCGCTGATACTGTTGAGCATGTAGTCTATCCGGTCGAGGAACGCCGCAAGCCGGATCTATTTGTCGAACTGATCAATAAGCACAACTGGTTTCAGGTACTGGTGTTCACCAGTACCAAAGCCCAGGCAGACGAACTGATGCGTGACCTGAAGATGGACAATATCACGGCCGCCATCTGCCACGGCGATAAGAGCCAAGGGTCTCGTCGCCGCGCACTGGCCGATTTCAAGTCGAATAAAGTCCAGGTGCTGATCGCTACCGAAGTCGCCGCTCGCGGACTCGATATCGAAGGGCTTGAACACGTAGTGAACTACAACCTGCCTTACCTAGCCGAAGACTATGTCCATCGTATTGGCCGAACCGGTCGTGCCGGTGCGCAAGGCCAGGCGATCTCATTCGTCAGTCGCGAGGAGGAACGTTCACTGGATAATATCGAGCGTCTGATCGGGTATCGTATTCGACGTATTCATGTCACCGGCTATGAGGTCGGTGATCGCGAGCCGCTTCGCAAAAACTTAGCTAAGAATGTACGTGCGTTGCGAACCAACAAGGCCAGTCAGACCAAGATCATCCGTAACAAAGTCAGCAGCGCCAAGGCAGGCAAGAAAAAGCGCTAGCGTCGGGCATCCCGTTGCTACGATTTAAGCAGCGTAGTAGCGGGATCGTTAGAGACGAAAAAGAAAGCACATTGAAGCTACCGGGACCGCAGCTTCACTATCGGTAGAATCGGTAGCCTAACTTGGCTAGTTACGACTCGTCACGCTGTTGCTGAGCACGCAGTCCCGGCTTGGCCAGAATCTCCAGATAGAACGAACTCAACTCCAGTTTCTCCGCTTCATTGATATAGCTGTTGATCTCGGACAGCTGAATCACTTTCGCTTCCTGCTCGGTATGGCCGTATTTACAATCAAAATCCCAATAATCAGCCCCCTCGGGAAGATTTTTTTTCCGTTCACGCTTTAAATACTTCTTAACGTCGTGCTTCACCGCCTCAAACAGACGGGCAACTTTGATTTTAGGGTGAGTCAGTTGGAATGTCTTTTTCATGGTTAACCTAAGGATGGGCGGGATAAACTGGATGACAACAAGTCAGCCGCTGCTGAACGGCTGCGCATCTTACCGAAAAGTAGCCGCTACTGCGACTATACAGCGCCAGCATTAACTACCAAAATCGAGCTATACAGGAGAGGTCATTCGCAGCGTATCGCTGTTTCCTAGCCCGTTTGAGAGGACGGCCTCTCTAAGAGCGACCAAACAGCTTATTGAAGTTGGCGCTGGTTGCCTGTGCCACCTGCTCAAGCGCTAATCCTTTGATGTTGGCAACACACTCGGCCACTTCGCGGACGTAACAGGGTTCGTTGGATCGGCCCCGGTACGGTGCCGGCGTCAAGTATGGCGCATCGGTCTCGACCAAAATCCGATCTAACGGTACCCGGCTCACGACTTCACGAAGGTCGGCTGCATTACGAAAGGTAATGATGCCGGAGAATGAGATATACATCCCTAACGCTAGCGCCTGCTCGGCCATCTCCCAAGTCTCGGTAAAGCAATGCAGCACGCCGCCTGCGTCAGGCAACCCCTGCTCCAAGAGCCTTAGCGTATCCTGCTGGGCGGCGCGGGTATGAACGATCACAGGTTTATTGAGCTGTTGTCCGATCTGCAGATGCTGTTCGAATGCCCGCTGCTGGGCGGCAGCACTATCCTGACCATAATGGTAATCCAATCCGGTCTCTCCGATCGCAATCAATTTAGGATGATCGGCTACCGCCAACAAGGAGTGCGGCTCAAACTGATTGATCTCGTCGCTAAGTGGATGAACGCCCAGCGATAACAGGACGTCAGCAAAGGGGTCCACCAGCTTGGCCATCGATGACCAACGCGCCAGATCGGTGCCGACACACAAAAACTGCTCAACACCCTGCCGCCGGGCCTGTTCAAGCACAGGAGCTAGCTGGCCGTTGTAAGGTTCAAGATCCAGGCGGTCGAGATGACAATGGGAATCGATCAACATAATAGTGACTACTGTGGGTTAAACGGTGTGCGCGGCCGACAGGCATAGGGCCCCCGAGTAGAGTTAAGCGCTGAAAACTTTGAGATTCGAACAGATAGATGAGGCGTCAATCCGCCTGTTTACATGGTATGGGTTAAGCGGCCGGTGCCCAGAGAACCTGCCAAGTAGGTTTCAATCTTACCAACCACGGTATTGTCGTCCGCGCTGAGTTGAATCCCGATCCCGGCCTGCTTACCGCCCTGCGCGCCCTTTGGGGTAACCCAGATAACCTTGCCACTGACCGGGATTTTATCGGTCTCGTCCATCATATCCAACAGCATGAATACCTCTTCACCGAGTTGGTAGGCTCGTTGAGTCGGCACAAACAGACCTCCGTTCTGAATGAACGGCATATAACTACGGTACAACTCTTCCTTGGCTTTGATGGTCAGAGACAGTATTCCGTGGCTGGCTCGTGGACTGATAGACATTTCGGGATCTCGATAAAGCTAATTCGGGATTGTTAGCGCTGTTTGAACAAAGCGCTCCAATCGATCAACAGATCTTCCAACATCAACCGCGGGTTGGGATTGTTACGGCTCATCAGGAACTGTCGATATTGCTGTATTCTATCAGCGAATTCAAACATCTGTTGTGATTGCAATCGCTGACTCATGGCGATAACCATGTTTTTGGCAGTTTGGGTGTTGATTCGATCCGGATCGGTGGTGGCCTGATAACGGATCATATCCTGTACTAGCGTCAGCCACCAATCGAGCAATTCCAACGAAGGTGACTTGCTCAGCTTCTCCGCTGCCTGGGTGCTGCTACCGCCCGCTGTCGCCATCAACTTCAACGCCTGGTACAACCCCTTGCGCTGATCGGCACTGCCGTTGGTTGCCTGCTGAAGCGCGGCTAACGGCGCCCCGCCGGCAACTCTAAGCTGTTCAAATGGATCGGCATCAAAATTGGGTTGTTGTGCCAGCCAGTCCAGCGCCTGTTGTTGCTCAGGTAGCGCCATCGGTACAGTTTGGCAGCGACTACGAACAGTGGCGCTAACACGGCCAGGGAGATGGCTGTAGAGCGCGAACAAAGTCTTCTGGCCGGGTTCTTCGAGCACTTTGAGTAGCGCGTTAGCGGCATTGTTATTCATCGCCTCGGCGGGCCCCAGCACAATAACACGATAACCGCCCTGCTGCGCCGAACTGGTAACGGTATCGATCAGGGCGCGAATCTGATCGACCTTGATCGCCTTGCCAGTCGCTTCAGGCTCGATCACTACCAGGTCGGGATGCGTCCCTTGGGTGTTGAGTAAGCAGCTTTTGCACTGACCACACAGCTGCGCCATCCCATCCTGATCAACCGGGTGCAGGCACAGCAGATACTGGCCAAAAGCTTTGGCAAACTGAGCCTTACCCAGACCTGATTCTCCACCCAGAAGTAGCGCATGCGCCAGCCTCTGTTGTCGGTGTTGGTCGATCAGCCGCAGCCAAGCAGGTTGCTGCCAAGGTAGCGGCGACACAAGCTGCGAAGGCGGTTCAATCACTGGATCAGCAGCCATGGTCGACGCTTTCCTGGTCAAAGAATGCCTGCATCACCACGCTGATCTGCTGCTGTACTTGTTTCAGCGGCTGTGACGCGTCGATAATCCGAAATCGCTTTGGTTCGGCTTCAGCACGCTTGAGATACGCCTGCCGGACACGTTGAAAGAATGACAACTGCTCCTGCTCGAATCGATCCAACTCACCGCGTTGCCGTGCTCGCGCCATGCCGATTTCGACCGGAACATCGAGCAACAGGGTCAGGTCAGGGCGAAGATCCCCCTGCACTAACTGTTCGAGTTGGGCGATCCGATCCCAATCCAACCCACGTCCACCACCCTGATAGGCGAAGGTTGCATCGGTGAAACGATCGCACACGACCCATTGGCCCCGCTTGAGAGCGGGCAGAATGACACTGGAAAGATGTTGCGAGCGAGCAGCAAACATCAGTAGCAGTTCGCAATCACTGCCAACCACCTCATCACGCTCGCGCAGTAGGGTTTGGCGCAGTTCCTCAGCCAGCGGTGTGCCGCCTGGTTCACGGCTTTCGACAAAGTCTATCTGGCGAGCTTCGAGCAGGCTGTGGAGGTGAGCCAGATTGGTGCTCTTGCCGACCCCTTCGCCGCCTTCAATGGTGATGAATCTGCCTGGATTTGTCATCGATATCACTGCGTACTTGTGTTGGTTTTAGTCGACACCGGTGCCGACCTGTAATCTTTACGACGCTTACTCATCTGGTATTGCCGAACCGCTTTATTGTGCTGTGCTAGCGTGGCCGAGAACTGGTGACTGCCATCACCTTTGGCGACGAAATAGAGCGCATCACCGGCCTTCGGATTCAGAGCAGCATGAATGGCAGCCCGCCCTGGATTGGCGATAGGGGTCGGCGGCAAACCATTAATACGGTAGGTATTGTACGCGGTTTTACGCTGCAGGTCGGCGCGGGTGATATTGCCTTGGTAGCTATCTCCCATGCCGTAGATCACGGTCGGGTCGGTCTGTAATCGCATCCGTTTTTGTAATCGTCGAGTGAAGACTCCCGCAATTTCATCGCGCTCAGACACAGCACCAGTCTCTTTCTCGACGATCGATGCCAAGATCAACCCCTGATAGGCGTTCTTAAGTGGTAATTGTTTGGCACGCTGCTGCCACTCTTGCTCGACCACCTGCTGCATCGCTTGGTAGGCTCGTTGCAAGATCTGCAGATCGGTAGAGCCCTTGGTGAACTGGTAAGTATCGGGGTAGATCCAGCCTTCGGCCGAACCGTCGATATCGAGTTGCTCGGCAACGCTGATAGGGTCGGTTAGCTCCAATGTCTTAGAAATTTGTGGATGCGCTTGCAGTACCTTCAGATAGTCTCGAACCGTCTGCCCTTCTACCAAGGTCACCTGATAGCTACGCACTTTGCCCAGCACCATCATCTGTAGCAGCTGATGATGGGTCAGTCCCGGGTCTAACAGATACTCTCCAGCCTGAATCCGATGCGCCAGTTTATGTTGACGGGCATAGAAGCGAAACAATAGCGGTTGCTCGACAATGCCGCGCTCAGTTAACTGATCAATTACTGCACGGAAACTGCTACCCGGCGCAACCACTAATTCCTGAGTTTGCTGAAGATGCAGCGGCTTGTCACCAACGCTGGTGACCTGGTGCTGACCAAAAAAAGCCGCAATCACCACAACTAGCGCGACCAGAAAACCTGCGATCAAAAGGTGTCTTACGACTCGCATCGGCGCGCCTCGGCTAGCCATTGACTAGCGTGCTGGGTCATCGGAGATGAGGATATGGGTTGGCCGGCGAAAGTACCTACCGCTAGCACACCAAAGCCAGTGTTTGAAATAAAAGCACCATCTGCGCCTAGCAGATCTTCTGGAGATAACCGTTGCTCTAGCAACTCGACACCCTGCTGCCTGGCAGCATCGATAATGACCGAGCGAACAACCCCCTCGACACCGCACTGATCAAGTTTGGGGGTTAGCAGTTGCTGACCACAGATCAGAAATAGATTGCTCATGGTTCCTTCGATCAGGTTCCCGTTCAAATCACAGACAAGCCCTTCGGTGTACTGATCTTGCCATTCGTTACGAGCCAGTACCTGTTCAAGCCGGTTCATATGTTTAATTCCCGCCAGCTGCGGATTCAGCCCCAATCGGGTCTGGCATGCAAACAGCGAGCAACCCTGCTGGTACACTTCGGTAGCAGGTGTCGGCGCTGGCGAGACCATAATTACTCTGGACGGCTGCAGTTCAGCAGACGCGCGGTAGCCACGACCGCCGCCGCCACGAGTGACTACCAGCTTTAAAAAAGCATATTGCTGGGAGCTGGCAAGATCGTAGATCTCGCCTAACAAATCATCCTTAAACGATTGTTTAACAACGATAGATAAACGATCAAGCCCGCGCTCAAGACGGGCCGTATGGCGTTTGAGCAGCAGCGCCTTTCCATCAACCACAAGGATCGTCTCAAACACCCCGTCGCCGTAGCTAAAGCCACGATCGGACAGATCTATGTGTGAGCTGAGCTGGCCATTAACCAGGGAAGTTGTCATAGCGAAGAGAACGGGACTGCTAATTTACAGCCCCGCAAGCACCTAGGAAAGGCGCTTAAACACCAAGGTTCCATTGGTACCGCCAAACCCAAACGAGTTGGACATAGCAACGTCGATATTGGCTTGTTGAGCGGTATGCGCTACGTAATTAAGATCGCAACCATCAGAAGGATTATCAAGATTAATGGTTGGTGGTGCGACCTGATCACGGATAGCCAGCACACTGAAGATAGCCTCAACCGAACCGGCAGCACCGAGCAGGTGACCGATCATCGATTTGGTCGAACTCATCCGGACACTGGCAGCAGCGCTTCCAAGCACCGTCTTAGCTGCGTTGGATTCGGCGATATCACCAGCCGGCGTTGAAGTTCCGTGAGCGTTGATATAGTCAACCTGCTCAGGGTTCAGACCGCTATCTTTGATCGCATTCGCCATCGAAGCTGCAGCACCGCTGCCGTCTTCCGGTGGCGAAGTCATGTGGTAGGCATCCCCGCTCATACCAAAACCAACTAACTCGGCATAGATATTAGCGCCACGTTTCTTAGCATGCTCGTACTCTTCAAGCACCATGATTCCAGCGCCATCGCTAAGAACGAAACCGTCTCGGTCACGATCCCAAGGGCGACTGGCTGATTGTGGGGCGTCGTTTCGCTTGGACAGAGCCCGCGCTGCAGCGAAGCCGCCTAGGCCTAATGGTGTGGTCGCCATCTCGGCGCCACCGGCCACCATCGCGTCAGCATCGCCGTACGCGATCATTCGCGCAGCTGAACCGATGTTATGGGTACCTGTCGTACAGGCTGTGACGATGGCAATATTCGGCCCTTTGAAGCCGTATTTGATCGACAAGTTACCGGCGATCATATTAATGATGCTTCCGGGTACAAAGAAGGGCGAAATTTTACGCGGTCCGCTCTTCTCTAATAAGGAGTGGTTTTTTTCGATCATCGGCAGACCGCCGATTCCCGAGCCAACAGCAACACCGATGCGCCCGGCGTTGTCTTCGGTCGCTTCTAGTCCTGAATCTTCAATCGCCTGAATGCCGGCTGCCATACCGTACTGGATGAACAGATCCATCTTACGGGCATCTTTGGGATTCATGTAGTCAGCAACATCAAAGTTTTTGATCGAACCACCAAACGTGGTGCTGTATGCCGATACGTCAAAATGTTCGATTGGTCCGATGCCGCTCTTGCCGTTGAGGACGCTATCCCACGTCTCTTTGACCGTATTACCAACCGGAGTCAGCATACCTACGCCAGTGACAACAACTCTTCTTCGAGACATCGAAACCTCCTACTCTTGCTTGTACTTTCTATCGACAAATAAAAAGCCGCTCTATGGCAACCATAGGAGCGGCTTCTTTGAAAAGCTTGTTAGGCCAATCTTACTGGTTAGCTTCGACGTACGCGACGGCTAGCTTAACAGTAGTGATCTTCTCGGCTTCTTCGTCAGGGATTTCAGTCTCGAATTCCTCTTCCAGAGCCATAACAAGCTCAACGGTGTCGAGAGAGTCAGCGCCCAGATCTTCAACAAATGAGGCTTCGCTAGTTACTTCTTCTTCTTTTACGCCCAATTGTTCTGCAACAATCTTTTTTACGCGCTCTTCAATAGTACTCATAATTTTTCCTACGTATTATGATCGATTTATAATCGGCAATATTATAAAAAATACTGTTTTTTCAACACCGCCGAGTTAAATAGGTCAACTCTCCGCCTATCGGCTGGATGCAGTGGACATTATCAACATATTCGGCAAAAAAACAATTCCCTAATAGGGATTTATGACATGTACATGCCGCCATTTACATGAATAGTGTCTCCAGTGACATAGCCACCAGCCTCACTGGCTAAAAATCCAACAACCGCAGCTACCTCTTCAGGACGACCGAGCCGGTTCATTGGAATTTGAGCCTTGAGCTTATCTTTGTGCTCATCGGCAAGATCTTTGGTCATATCGGTATCGATAAAACCAGGAGCTACCGAGTTAACGCTAATATTACGCGAACCTACCTCTCGAGCCAACGCGCGACTAAAACCTTCGATACCAGCCTTGGCGGCAGCATAGTTGCTCTGCCCTGCATTGCCCATCGACGCAACTACCGAACTGACATTGATGATTCGCCCCCAACGAGCTTTGGTCATGCCGCGCAGACAGCCTTTAGCAACTCGGTAGATCGAACTGAGATTGGTGTTAATCACCGAATCCCACTCATCTTGCTTCATCCGCATAAGAATGTTGTCTTTAGTGATGCCTGCGTTATTCACCAAAATCGTCACCGCACCAAACTCAGTCTGGATAGACTCAATCACAGCATCAACAGATGCCTGAGAAGCAACATCCAACACCATTCCCTTGCCAGAAACACCGGCATCGGCCAGGTTTTGACTGATTGTTTGGGCACCATTTTCACTGGTAGCGGTGCCGATAACGACAGCGCCTTGACGGCCCAATTCGGCAGCGATCGCCTTACCTATTCCACGGGTAGCGCCGGTTACTAGCGCTACTTTCCCTTCAATACTCATCTACACGCTCCGTCATAAAAATTCTTAACAATTCAGATCAACGCCCCAGCGCTTTTTCTAAACCAGCAATATCATTGATCGCAGCAACTGCCAGACTGCGCTGAATTCTTTTATTAAGACCTGAAAGCACCTTGCCGGGGCCACACTCTAACAGCGTCTCAGCACCCTGCTGCGCCATAGCTACGACAGTATCGGACCACAGCACGGGGCTATACAGCTGCGCAACCAGGTTTGTCTTGATCTGCTCGATCGAGGTCGCCACAGCAGCATCAACATTTTGAACTACAGGGATCTGCGGCATCTGCATATCGATACCTTCTAACTCAACCGCTAGCTGATCGGCAGCAGGCTTCATCAAAGCACAATGCGAAGGAACGCTGACGGGAAGCTCGACCGCACGCTTGGCACCAGCCTCCTTGCATAACTCAACCGCACGAGCCACCGCGGCAGCCTGACCGGCGATAACGACCTGGCCTGGCGAATTATAGTTAACAGCCGAAACCACATCACCCTGCGCGGCCGCATCGCATGCCTGGCGGATCTTTTCATCATCGAGCCCTAAAATAGCAGCCATCGCACCTTCACCGGCTGGCACAGCTGCTTGCATAAACCGGCCGCGTAGCTCTACCAGCTTCACGCCCTGCGCCAGCGTCATAACACCGGCGCAAACCAGAGCCGTATATTCACCCAGACTATGCCCAGCCAGGAGCGATGGCTGCTCGCCACCCTGCTCCAACCATAGGCGCCAAATGGCAACACCTGCAGTCAGTAGCGCCGGCTGAGTCTTGTCAGTGCTATTAAGCTCACTCTCTGGCCCCTCTTGCGTCAGAGCCCATAGATCGTAACCAAGCGCCTGTGACGCTTCGGCAAAGGTCTGCTCAATAAGCGGGTATTGCTGAGCCAGCTCGGATAGCATCTGAAGCTGCTGCGAGCCCTGACCTGGAAAGACAAAAGCCAAAGATTGAGACATAACATCCTCGTGCATAATAAAAACGATATAAACGGGGCTCACAAAGAGCACCACTTCTCTAAAACAGGTAGCCGCAGATTTTACCCTAAACAACTCTACGAAAGCATCAGTAAAGACCGCTCCAGCCCTGTAAACAGAGGTCGCAGGTTATATTAACTGAGCAAGCCGGGTGTTGATTAATCCAGGCACATCACGCAACACTTCCGTTCGCGCTTGGGCAATAGCATGACCAAAACATTGCCGGGTCGCAGAACCGTGACTCTTGACGACAATGCCTTGCAATCCCAATAAACTCGCACCATTACGACGTGAAGGATCGAGCTGCTGCTTAATATCATCGAGTACCGGCTTTGCCATCAGCCCTACCAACCGACGGTACCAACTCTTAGTGAACGAACTCTGCAGCTGAGAACCAATCAATCGCGCCAGCCCTTCGCTACTTTTGAGTGCAACATTGCCGACAAATCCATCGCAAACGACAACATCAGCCTTACCGCTATAGATATCATTACCCTCTATATAGCCAATGTAGTTAAGCCCGCGATGCTCCTGCAAAAGTCTCGAAGCCAGCTTGACCTGCTCATTGCCCTTGACCTCCTCAGCACCGACATTGAGCAGAGCAACCTTCGGCGCACGTATGCCATCGACAGCCTCCGCCAACGCGGACCCCATCAAAGCAAACTGAAACAACTGCTCGGCACTGCAATCAACATTAGCTCCTAGGTCGAGCATATGACAATGCCCTTGCTGGGTAGGGATCTGAGTGGTAATCGCAGGTCGGTCGATACCCGGATGCATATGCAGTTGATAATGACCCATCGCCATCAGAGCACCGGTATTGCCCGCGCTAATACAAGCGTCGGCCTTGCCATCAGCAACCAGCTGGATCGCACGCGCCATCGATGAATCGCGACGTTTACGCAACGCGAACGAAGGTTTGTCACTCATCGCAACAACGGAGTCAGCCGGTTCAACCCGAACACGTTCGGATTCGACTGCAGACAAAAGCGGATTAATTTGGAGAGGATCACCAACCAGCGTCAAGGCGACGTCAGGATACAGGTGTAAGAAATCAAGTGAGGCGGGGACAGCAATGCGGGGACCGAAGTCCCCGCTCATCACATCAACTGCAAGAGTGCAGCGAGCGACCAATTTTTACTCGGCGTCTTTGGCGATAACCTGACGACCACGGTAGAAACCATCATCAGTCACATGGTGACGGCGATGGATTTCACCCGTGGTGCTATCTTGTGACAGAGTGGCCGAGGTCAATGCATCATGTGAACGACGCTGACCACGACGTGAACGGGTAACTTTACTCTTTTGAACAGCCATGACTACGCAGCTCCTAAACTAGTGTTTGTTGGCCTTAAATTGGGCCAATACGTTAAACGGGTTTTCCTTTTCGCTGTCGGTAGTCTCGGTGACATCTTCGCCAAACGAGGTCTTCACGACGCAATTCTGGTGCTGAGCTATTAACGGCAGAGTCAAAATCAGCTCTTGTTCGATCAACTGATAGATATTCTGCTTAGGCTCGTTGATGATATTAGGATCGTAGTAACGTGGAAGCTGCTTAGCGGCTTCATCATCAGCGACGATGCCCAGATTCATCTCGGCTTCAAGCTCTAGCGTCACCGGCTCCAGACAACGCTGGCAAACCATTTTTACCGTCGTGATAGCTTGACCTTTAATAAAGCGGACGCGTTGCTCATCCACTCCAAAGGTCAGACTAACACCGACAACTCCGTCACTATCGACTAGATAGCTACTCAATCGCTCCAGGTTTTCTAGTGCAATTTCGCCGTCCAGAATACGTCCCTGGTCAGCGGCTCTGCGTGGATCGATTGTAATTGGTAATGAGGCCTTAGACATAAGCGCGCCATAATAGGGATCTAGACAGTTAGTGTAAAGAGATCATCGCTAAAAAAGACTACTATATGGTTTTTTTTCATCGACAGCCAAAATCCGGACAGCATAGATGAGCTTATTGGTACTTGCCTCAACCTCGCCATTTCGAAAAACACTGCTTGAAAAGCTGCACTATCCGTTTATCTGCCGTGCCCCCGAAACCGATGAAACGGCGCTTACAGGCGAATCCGCACAACAACTGGTACAACGATTAGCGCTAGCAAAAGCCAAAGCTGTTAGTGCTGAATTTGACGATGCCTTAGTTATTGGTTCTGACCAGGTTGCGGTACTTAATAGCACCATTATCGGCAAGCCGCGCACTCACCAGCGCGCTGTCGAACAATTACGCGCCAGCAGCGGTCAATGCATTAACTTTTATACCGGATTGAGCTTGTACGACTGCCGCACCGCTACCGCCGAAACGATTTGTGAGCCGTACCGAGTACATTTCAGGAATCTCGATGACCAACAGATAGAGCGCTATCTGTTGCGTGAACAACCATACCAGTGCGCCGGTAGCTTTAAATCAGAAGGACTAGGCATCAGCCTGTTCGAACGACTAGAAGGCGAGGACCCTAACACCCTGGTCGGATTGCCGTTGATTCGGCTAATTGA
>JBFFKD010000020.1:0-13575 GCA_041555595.1 Motiliproteus sp. | reverse complement strand
CGGATTTCGTCGATCAGTAACTGCGTGGCGGTGTTGAGATCGGGTTTCACGGCTCTAGAACCTTGCAGCATTTGGCGGATGTATCACCAATGAATTACAGACGGCCACCTATTATAGGCGGCCGTCTGCAGCATGTGAAAGCGCTGTGGCTAGTGTTAGTTGTTGCTGATGACCCGCAGATTGATCACCTCTTCGATCGCATTCAGGGCTGCGAGTGATTCAGCGCACGGCATCTCTTCCAGGTCGATGATGTTATAGGCCAAATCTTCACGACTCTTATTTAACATGTCGGCAATGTTGAGGTTGTACTCAGCGATGATCGCGGTCACCTGTCCTAGTACCTTAGGTACGTTCCGGTTGGTGATCGTGATTCTTACCGGGGTGCTGCGTGCCAGTTCGATCTGGGGGAAGTTGACCGAGTTGCGGATGTTTCCGTTCTCGAGAAAATCGATCAGTTGGTCGGCAACCATGATGGCGCAGTTGTCTTCTGCCTCGGCGGTGCTGGCACCGATGTGCGGCATCTGTAGTATTTTTGGATGTGCCAGCGTGTCGTTGGCGGGGAAGTCGCTGATATAGCGATGTAATCGGCCTTGATCCAGCGCCTTGATCACATCCTGCTTGTTAACGATTTCACCGCGAGCAAAGTTGAGCAGTACCGTATTAGGCTTCACGCACTCCAGCAGTGATTCATTGATCAGTCCTTGGGTGGCCTCGATGGCGGGCAGGTGTAGGCTAATGTAATCACACTTAGCAAACAGGCTGTTGAGGTTGTCCATCTTCTGTACGTTGCTAGATAGCCGCCATGCCGCTTCAACCGAAATGGCCGGGTCATAACCACATACCTGCATCCCTAGCGATTGGCCCATGTTGGCGACTAATGAGCCGATGTTACCAAGCCCGACTACCCCCAGTGTCTTGCCACGCAGTTCAGACCCGGCAAAACGTTTCTTCTCTTTCTCCAGCAGCGAGTCGAGCCCATCTTGTGGCTCAAGCTCATCAACAAATCGCATGCCTTGGAAAATATCACGTGCGCCAAGAAGCATACCGGCCAGAACCAGTTCTTTTACCGCGTTGGCGTTGGCCCCTGGTGCGTTGAACACGACGATGCCATGGTCGGAGCAGCGAGCCAGCGGGACGTTGTTAACTCCAGCACCGGCACGAGCGATCGCTTTTAGTCCCTGGGGGAACTCAATGTCGTGTAGCTTTTGTGAGCGAAGTAGGAAAGCGTCGGGATTGGGGATTTCACTAGCGACCTCGTAGCTGTCGCGGGGCAGTCGTTCTAGGCCTTTTACGGAGATGCTGTTGTAGGTACGAATCTGGTACATGGCGTCCTTTACCTTGTGGTCTTAATGAGAGGTCATAATCAATGCTGACTATAAATAGCAACGGCCCATATAGGGCCGTTGGTTGGGATGCGTTTAGCTTGCTGTGCTGCGCTGACTTTTAACCTGGAGATAGCCCCATTCGATCCAAGGCATTAGCGCTTCCACGTCGGCAGTGTTGACGGTGGCGCCACACCAGATTCGCAGGCCTGCAGGTGCATCTCGGTAAGCGCCGATATCGTAAGCGACTCCCTCGCTGTCGAGGAGTTTAATCAGCGATTTAACCTGATCAGCTTCCAAATCAAGAGTTAGGCAGACGCTGGTGTTGGAGCGTACCGAACTATCGCTGGCCAGGAAGTGAATCCAGTCATGGCTGTCGACAAAGGTCTCGATCGCCTGCAGGCTGGCGTTGCTGATCGCGATGGTTTGATCAACCCCGCCGATCGAGCGCACCCAGTTAAGGGCATCCTGATAGTCGGCCACACACAGCATTGAAGGGGTGTTGATAGTGGCACCTTTAAAGATCCCTTCGATCAGTTTGCCACCTTTGGTTAGGCGGAAGATCTTTGGCAGAGGCCAAGCTGGGGTATAACTTTCCAGTCGCTCGACTGCGCGAGGGCTGAGGATGATAACACCGTGAGCACCTTCTCCGCCGAGTACTTTCTGCCAGCTAAAGGTGGTGACATCAAGCTTATTCCACGGCATATCCATCGCGAAAACTGCCGAGGTGGCGTCGCAGATGGTAAGGCCTTGGCGGTTGTCATCGATCCAGTCACCGTTGTTGACCTTGACGCCGGAGGTGGTGCCGTTCCAGGTAAAGACGATGTCGTGATCGGAGTTAGTCTGCTTTAGATCCGGCAGTTGACCGTAATCGGCACTGATGTGGTTGACCTCAAGCTTGAGCTGCTTGGTAATGTCGGAGTGCCAGCCTGCACCAAATGATTCCCAAGAACAGACATCAACAGGACGGGCGCCAAGCATGCTCCATAGAATCATCTCAACCGCACCGGTGTCTGAGGCTGGCACAATACCAACCCGATAGCCTTCGGGTAAGCCCAGTAGTTCGGCGGTATCATTGATAGCTTGTTGCAGTGCGCCCTTGCCTTGGGCAGAGCGGTGCGATCGCCCCAGAGTCGAAACATCTAGCGCAGCGACGGAATAACCCGGGCGCTTGCTACAGGGGCCAGAAGAGAAATTGGGGTTTTGAGGTTTGCTAGCTGGACGGGTTGACACGGTCGTTCCTCACAAGTGGATGAGCAGGTTAATGCGGCATCGCAAAAAAGGTTGCCGAATAGTATCGAAAAAAACAGGGTGACTCAAAAACAACCTTCTTTAATGTCTGCGGCCATTGGTCGTAAATTCACCTA
The DNA here is from genome assembly GCA_041555595.1 of Motiliproteus sp. GTDB lineage: Bacteria > Pseudomonadota > Gammaproteobacteria > Pseudomonadales > Balneatricaceae > Motiliproteus. Next base: position 10,886 of record JBFFKD010000020.1, on the reverse strand, counting down.
TGCTTTCAAACACTAGCATTCAGGCAACGGAAATAGGAAGGGTGCAATGAAGCATTTTATACTCTGGAGTGGTAATGCTGCGGCGATTTTAGGCGTTGTGTGTTGTGTGCTGGCAGCAGTAGGGCGGTTGATGGGGAACTTTTATCTGTTTGGTGGGGTGGAGGCGATCACTGTGTTTGTACTGGGTACCGGATTGATGGTGTACGCTTGCCTGTGCAAGTTGGAGCTGCTTCAGCGCCATCAAGTCTGACGGCTACTGCGGCAGGCAGCCTCGCCTTGGGTACGCTTATTACTTGATTTCATAACACCTCCCGATTTGATAATTGAAAAGTGTCAACGTTATTCACAACGGGACAAACAAAACAAGGAGCCTGACCGGCTCCTTGTTGGATTAAGAGGGTGGTGTGTTTGCTTGGCCTCCTGAGTTGATCGCCCTATTGTGCTTTAACGCTACGACGGTGGGCGTGCAGCAACGGTTCGGTATAGCCGCTGGGCTGTTCGGCGCCTTTAAAGACCAGGTCGCAAGCGGCCTGGAAAGCGATGCCATCGAAGTTGGGCGCCATCGGTTGGTACAGTGAATCCTCAGCGTTTTGGCTGTCGACGATCGCCGCCATCCGCTTAAGAGTCTCCATCACTTGCTCTTCGCTGCAGATGCCGTGACGCAACCAGTTGGCAATATGCTGGCTGGAGATACGCAAGGTAGCGCGATCTTCCATCAGACCGACGTTGTTGATATCGGGTACCTTGGAGCAGCCTACCCCTTGGTCGACCCAGCGAACCACGTAACCGAGGATACCTTGAGCATTGTTGTCGAGATCTTGTTGGATTTCGTCTGCGCTGAGTTGGCGATCAAGTAGCGGGATAGTCAGAATATCGTCGACATTGGCCCGGGCACGGCTTTTTAGCTCAGCCTGACGACTGGGAACGCTGATCTGATGGTAGTGCAGTGCATGTAGCGTGGCAGCCGTTGGCGATGGAACCCAGGCGGTGTTGGCGCCTGCCATCGGGTGGCCGATCTTGGCTTCCATCATATCGGCCATATTGTCCGGTACGGGCCACATTCCCTTGCCGATCTGCGCTTTTCCGGGCAGGCCGCACTCCAGGCCGATATCGACGTTCTGATCTTCGTAAGCCAGAATCCACGGACGGGTCTTCAGCTCGCCTTTGGGAGCAAAGGCGCCTGCTTCCATGCTGGTATGGATCTCGTCTCCAGTGCGATCGAGGAAACCGGTGTTGATGAAGACAACCCGATCCTTGGCGGCGCGAATACACTCTTTCAGGTTGACGGAGGTACGCCGCTCTTCGTCCATGATGCCTACTTTGATGGTGAAGCGGGGCAGGCCGAGCGCGTCTTCAATGCGACCGAACAGCTCGTTGGTGAAGGCGACCTCTTCCGGTCCATGCATCTTCGGCTTGACGATGTTGATGCTGCCTGAGGTCGAATTATGGATGGTGACACCATTGAGCAGGCCGTTGTTGTTGAGATCGTGCATCGCACACAGAGCGCTGATCATGCCGTCCATAATCCCTTCGGGGACTTCGTTGCCATCCTTGTCCAGAATAGCCGGATTGGTCATCAGGTGGCCGACATTGCGGATAAACAACATGCTGCGGCCCTTGAGGGTCAGCTCGGAGCCGTCGGGGGCGGTGTAGCGACGGTCTTCATTGAGGCGGCGAGTGATGCTCTTGCCGCCTTTTTCCATCGTTTCCTGCAGGTCACCGCGCATCAGTCCTAGCCAGTTGCTATAGGCCAACACCTTATCGTCGGCATCGACTGCGGCGACCGAATCCTCGCAGTCCATAATGGTGGTTAGCGCTGCCTCCACTAACACATCTTTAATATGGGCTGGATCGGTGGAGCCGATAAAATGGTCGGCGTCGATCTGGATCTCAAGATGCAGATTATTGTGGACCAGCAAAATAGCGGTTGGGGATTGCGCGTCACCCTGGAAGCCGGCCAGCTGGGTCGGATCGACCAGCCCGGTCAGGTCTCCATCCTGCAGGCTGACTTGTAACCTACCGTCGACAATTCGGTAACCATTAGCTTGGTTGTGATCACCCTTGGCTAGTGGAGCGGCCTGATTGAGGACGTTGCGTGCATAGGCAACGACTTTGGACCCGCGTACTGGGTTAAAGCTGCCACCTTTCTCGGCACCATTTGACTCGTCGATCACATCGTTTCCGTACAGCGCATCGTACAGGCTGCCCCAGCGGGCATTGGCCGCATTGAGCGCGAATCGGGCGTTCATGATAGGTACGACTAGCTGCGGTCCTGCTTGGTTGGCGATCTCGGGTTCGACATTGGCGGTAGTGATTTTGAAGTCAGCCCCTTCAGTTACCAGATAGCCGATCTGTTGCAGGAACGCTTTATAGCCGGCGAAGTCGGTTTGGACATTGTTGTCGCGATGCCATTGGTCGATCTGGCTTTGTAGTTGATCACGTTTGGCCAGTAGTTGGCGGTTTATAGGCGCCATGTCATCGAGAATCTGTTCGAACGCAGCCCAAAAATCTGCCGGTTCGACGCCGGTGCCGGGGGCGACTTTGTCGGCAATCAGGTCGTGCAGTACGGTAGCAATCTGGAGTCCGCCAATCTGAGTGCGTACAGTCATGCGTCTATCCTCAAAATAATAATGGTAACGGTTATCACTGATTCAATAAAAAAGCTGACCCTTTGGTCAGTTGTGATCTAAGGCTGTGATTGTAAATTGATATCCATAATTTGCCTAGGTTATAAATTTTATCTTCATAATTCTTTAAATGAATATAGCGACGCTAACGGATCAGTTTTTTTGAGGTCGCAACTACTGGATCTGTTGAGCTACTTCGCTGATCAATGTCCTTAGCCAGCGGTGGCTGGGGTTGTGTTGTAGCAGCGGACTCCACGCCATCTTTAATTCAATCTCAGGGATCGGAAATGGCGGTGATTTGATCATGACATCGTTGTGGTTGTAGCGGAGTTTTGCGGCTCTGGTCGGCAGCGTGACAATCAGGTCATCCTGCTCAGCCAGTAGCATGGCGGTCTGGTAGTGTCGGGTGAAGACCGTGATGTTGCGTTTTTTATCGAGTTTGTTGAGAGCCCCATCGACCCAGCCGAGCCGTTGTACATCCTGAGGGTTGATGCCGACTCCGGCACCGAAACCGGTCTTGCTGACCCAGATATGGTTTGCCTGTAGATAGGATTCCAGATTGAAGTTGTCGATGATCGGGTTGTTACGGCTAAACAGGCAGGAGAAACTGTCTTTCCAGATCGTCTTCTGATGAAACGACTGTGGCATCGCATCAAAGCGGTTGATTACCATGTCGACCTTGCCCTGTTCGACGTCGAGAAAGGTGACATCGCTTGGGGTCATAATGTCGAGGGTGATTCCTGGAGCTGAATCGCGAAGGCGTTTGAGGACCTGTGGGAAGAGTGCCGACTCGGCGTAATCGCTGGCCATGATTCGGAACACTCTATCTGAATCGGTGGCATCGAAGGGCTGTTTGGTTTGCAGCGCGCGCTCAAGTTGGCTCAGTGACTCTCGGATAACCGGCTGTAACTCGAGCGCACGTTCAGTCGGGGTCATGCCGTCGCTGGTACGCACGAGCAATGGGTCCCCCAGCATATCCCTTAGCCGTCGTAGGCCGTTGCTCATCGCTGGCTGGCTCAATCCCAGTTGGTTGGCTGCGTTGGTGACGCTGCGCTCGCGTAGTAGCGCATCGAGGTAGACCAACAGGTTCAGATCGATTCGATCAATGTTCATCGCATACTCCGGTAGTGGGGCCGAGAATGTATAACGAAAGGCTCTGGCGAATATTCCCTGATGCTTGCGTATCGTTTGAGGCATTCACCAAGTGGATATGTTTGGTTGTTTCAATAAACAGGGTAAATGATTGACCGTCTGTCGTCTTGTTTAATTTTGCCACACCAATGCCTTTGCTAAACGCAAAGTGTTATTTGTTTGGTGAATCCTAACTATCCTGATTATTTATTTTTGTTATGCCGCAACTGCGGTTATAGTCCGTTTCAGCACTACACAGTAACGCACTTTTTCTCCGGTAAAAGCTCTCGACTGAGCTTTGATACGACAACAACCTTTAGTGAAGGAATGACCATGTCAGAAATCAATAAAGACATCGACGCAATCACGGCCGTTAAAAATTCTGCTGGTAGCTCTTGGGATACGATCAACCCAGAGTCAGCCGCCCGCATGCGTGCTCAGAACAAATTCAAAACGGGTCTGGAAATTGCCCAGTACACCGCTGACATCATGAATGCCGACATGGCAGCATTCGATGCAGATAAGACCAAGTACACCCAATCACTGGGTTGCTGGCACGGTTTCATCGGTCAGCAGAAGCTGATCGCTATCAAGAAGCACTTCGGTACGACTGAAAGAAAATACCTGTACCTGTCTGGTTGGATGGTTGCTGCCCTGCGTTCTGAGTTTGGCCCTCTGCCTGATCAATCTATGCACGAGAAAACAGCTGTTGCCGGTCTGGTTGAAGAGTTGTACACCTTCTTGCGCCAAGCCGATGCACGTGAGTTGGGCGGTTTGTTCCGTGCTCTGGATGCGGCACGTGAAGCGGGTGACTCAGCTCAACAAGCTGATATCCAGTCTCAGATCGATAACCATCAGACTCACATCGTGCCTATCGTTGCCGATATCGACGCCGGTTTTGGTAACGCCGAGGCGACCTACCTGATGGCCAAGCAGATGATCGAAGCCGGTGCTTGTGCTCTGCAGATCGAAAACCAGGTAGCTGACGAGAAGCAGTGTGGCCACCAGGACGGTAAAGTGACCGTGCCTCACGCCGACTTCCACAACAAGATCCGTGCGCTGCGTTATGCCTTCCTGGAGCTGGGTATCGACAACGGCATTATCGTTGCGCGTACCGACTCTGAAGGTGCAGGCCTGACCAAAGAGATCGCTGTTGTTAAAGAGCCTGGCGATCAGGGTGATATCTACAACTCTTACCTCGACGTTGAAGAGATTGACGTAGCGGATATGGCTGAAGGCGATGTGTGCTTCAACCGTGACGGCAAGCTGGTTCGTCCTAAGCGTCTGCCTTCTGGTCTGTATCAGTTCCGTCAAGGTACAGGTCCAGAGCGTTGTGTATTTGACAGCATCGAGGCGATCAAAGCCGGTGCTGACATGATTTGGATCGAAACTGCAACGCCTAGCGTTAAAGACATCGCAGACATGATGGACGGTGTGCGTAAAGAGATCCCAGATGCGAAGCTGGTTTACAACAACTCGCCCTCTTTCAACTGGACTCTAAATTTCCGTCAGCAAGCATATGATCGCTGGGTTGAAGCAGGTAAGGATGTATCTGCCTACGATCGTAACAACCTGATGAGCGTTGAGTACGATGATTCCGAACTGGCTGCAGATGCAGACGACAAAATCCGTACCTTCCAGGCGGATTCTGCTCGCGAAGCGAACATCTTCCACCACTTGATCACTCTGCCGACTTACCACACTGCGGCCCTGTCTACTGACAACCTGGCCAAAGAGTACTTCGGTGACGAAGGGATGCTGGGCTACGTCGCTGGCGTACAGCGCAAAGAGATCCGTCAGGGTATCGCCTGTGTTAAGCACCAGAACATGTCAGGTTCTGACATGGGTGATGACCACAAAGAGTACTTTGCTGGTGAGAACGCTCTGAAAGCTGGCGGTGCGAAAAACACCTCCAACCAGTTCAACTAAGCACAACCGCTTTCAAGTGTGACGAAGGCGGCCTCTAGGTCGCCTTCTTTATTTTAGGATAATGTTATTCAGGGCAACGCCTAATGGCCGCACCATTAGATGTTCTCTTGATGGAATCGGTAAATAGATAGCGGGTCACGATTATGTGATGCGGTTGCGGTATGCTCCGCCCCGTTAATATCTTTGTTCAGACTGAATTGGTGAGGTGCTGTTATGACACAAGTTCCTGCGTATCTACAGGATGCTTCAACCCTGTTGAGCGAAAATGGATTCGCTAGTGGTGAGACCTGGTACCACGGTACATCGTCTGCGTTGTTGGATTCAATCAAGCAGCATGGTCTTAAGGGGTCCGGTGATCAGGCGTTACAACAGGCGCAGCAACAGACCATGGCAACCATTGGTGACAAGGGCTTTAAACAAACGAAAGAACCTGTGTTTGTAACCCAGAGTCGGGAGTTGGCATTTTATTGGGCCCAGCGCTGTGTACGTGACCGGAGTGTTCGCTTTGAAGGCGACGAGAAGCCGGTTGTGCTGGCTTTAGATCTGCCTGAAGCACTGCGACAGAAGATTAATCCCGATGTCGGTGCTGCTGCACTCAACAACGATGCTGTATTTACGCATCTAGAAACCTTATATGCTCGTTCCGACTTGGCCTTTCCCAAGCTTGATCCAGCACAGATGGATCGAATGGAGTATCTGACTAAACTGGGTATGGCCTATATCGATCAGGATATCGACCCTGATTATCTGCGTGTGCTGATGGATTAGATCGGTACGCCGACACTCCGCTTCTGGTGTCTGTTGTTAGTGGGGCTGATCAGCCATTGTAAGTCTTTAGTTTCCCTCTTAGCCTCGCATTGCGGGGCCTTTTTTTGTTCATACTATTCAATATAGGAAGATTTACTATTTGATAAAAATCATCTTGATGGCAAGGTTAAGGTTGTTAATGATGCGGGTCATCACTCCAACGACCCTCTTTAAAGGAGTTTTCAGCGTTGAGTCTATCAAGTGGTCAGCATCAGCAGGTGCTGTTTCAATTACAACAGTTACGGGGGAGGCTGGTGCAAGAGCGAACCGATATCCGCGTAATGGATCGGGAGCTCGAAGTTATGCGTCTATCGGTTGAACAGAGTGGATCTCTCGGCAGAGATGAGGCCGAGCGAATCGCTCTGCTGCTCAGTAGTTTTCGAGAGGCGATGTTGTCGGATCTCAGTCACTGTGTTCATCCTGGCTGAATTTTTTTCACTCTACCGTCCTGTAAACCATTACTGTTATGCCACTACCAGGCGGCAGAATCTATCTAAGTCGCCCTGGGCCCGTCAGCTAGGGCGCTTAAGATTCAATACTTCACCGCACGCCATATATTCAGAGGCGCCGAGTCTTGCGATGGGATCAAGCTTGGCGGTGTCGAGTTTAAACCGACCTTTATGATCGATCTCAATAACAGCATCGTCGATATAGAGTTGGGTTACGCGTCCCAAGATCATTGACTGCTGTGTGTCGCCGATCTCGTGAATTTGATAGCACTCGCAACCGAAGGCTATCCGAGCCTGTTTGAGTCGGGGTAGGCTGAAGCCTTCAAATTTTACTGTTTTCAGTTTTAATTCATCGACTTCTGATATCTCGGCTGGCAGGGTAGCCGAGCTCTGGTTCATCGCATCAAGCTGATCTCGGCTAGGGATGTGAATGACGAAGTGTTGGCGTGCCTCGATGTTGGCACGAGTATCTTTATGGCTGCCGTCGGGTTTTTTACCGACCGAAATCATCATCAGCGGCGGGCTGCTGCACACGGCATTGAAGTAGGAGAAGGGTGCCAAATTGTAGCGTCCTTCGCTGTTTTCAGACAGCACCCAGGCGATAGGGCGCGGCACTAGAGTCTGAATCATGCTGAAATAGACTTCGCTGGGAGAGAGACTGGCAAGATTGAGGTTCATCGTTGGCATCCTTAGGTGAAACTTTTTGATGCATCATACCGGTATGACGGTGTGGTGGCAGCATTCGTATAGGTCGCTGCTATGCTTAGTCGAGTTGATTTGCCAGTAATGATCGATAAGGTTTAAACATCTAACCTGAGGGTGTGGTTAATGGGTCGCTAGGATTCGTGACACCAGGGGTCCCTCTACGTGAGGTATGTAAACGTGGAGTTTAACGAGGTTTATGTCGGGCAAAGGATAGGTGCACTCAAAGGAGTTGTTTTCGAACCCATGCGGCAGGGTTGGCTGATGCTATTACGAGACGAGGACAATGTGTTGTTACCGTTAACCAACCGCGGTAAAGCTTGTCTGTTTGAGAGTCTGAGCCAGGCATCAGAGCTGGCTCACGAGATTGGTTTTCAACGAGTCGCAGTGTTGAGGCGCTGCGGCGCTGTTAAGGCTTTGGTGAGCCTTCATTAGATTGGTTGTTGTTACTTCCTGCAGGTAGTGCTTGCGCTAATGACTATGCCCCGTTGTCTATTCTTTATTCAGTGTTCCATTGAGGCTGTCGTTTATTGAGGAACGCATCGATCCCTTCTTTGGCATCAGGGTGCTGGATATTGCAGCCCATGATTTTCGAGCAATCCGCGTAAGCCGATTCTAATGGCTGATTTAGCTGCCGGTAGAACGCCTGTTTACCGGTGCTGACGCAATGGCCAGATTTAGCAGCGATGTTTTCCGCCATAGCCTGTACCGTCTGCTCCAGCTGATCGGCTGGGACAACTCTGTTGATTAAACCCATCTGATAAGCACGCTCGGCACTAATCATCTCGCCGAGTAGGAGCATCTCCATTGCGTGCTTCTGGGACACAGTACGTGATAATGCCACCATCGGGGTTGAGCAAAACAGGCCGATATTGACACCAGGAGTTGCGAAACGCGCACCTTGTTCGGCCACTGCGAGGTCGCAACTTGCTACCAGCTGGCAGCCGGCTGCAGTGGCGATGCCATGCACCTGTGCAATGATCGGTTGAGGAATGCGATTGATGGTCAGCATTAGCTTGGAACAGTTGTCGAAGGTCTGTTGTTGGCGTTGACCGTCGTCATCTTGTATCAGTTGTTTCAGGTCGTGTCCGGCGCAAAAGCCACGGCCACTACCGCGCAGAACTACGACTCGAGTTCGGGAATCGTCGGCTAGCGTTTCGAGTGTTTGGGTCAGGGCGCTGATGAGTTCGTCTGACAACGCATTGTAGGCATCGGCGCGCAGCAGTGTGAGTGTCGTGACGCCTTGTTGGTGTTGGCGTGAGATTAGCTGTTCGGTCGGAGCTGTCATCGCGGCTATTCCTGATTTTTTGTTGAGTATAGCGACAGTGTCGGTCGCCGCTAACGCGACTTAGGGATAAGGTGGTCGATTGTTGGTATAAGTGCTGTGCAGCATCTAGGGTATCGAAGAGTCTAAGTCACAGGTACAAAAAACCCGGCAGCTGCCGGGTTTTGTTGTTACGGGTATGGGCAGGTTACAGCTTGGGTCCGGCCTCAACCAAGATTTCGCCTTCGGCAGTGTCGGTAAAGCGCTCGAAGTTATCGATGAACATCGCCGCTAGGTTCTTGGCTTTGGACTCCCAAACGGTAGGGTCGGAGTACGTGTCCTGCGGGTTGAGGATGCCGCTATCACAATCGTGCAGTGCCTGCGGCACTGACAGATTGAAATAAGGTAACTGTTTCATCTCGCTGTTCTCGATCGAACCGTCCAGGATCGCGTCGATAATGGCGCGGGTATCTTTGATCGAGATCCGCTTGCCGGTGCCGTTCCAGCCGGTGTTGACCAGGTAGGCTTGAGCGCCAGAGGCGTTCATCCGCTCGGTCAGTACCTTGGCGTACGTGGTAGGGTGAAGGCTCAAGAAAGCCGCACCAAAGCACGAAGAGAAAGTCGGTGTCGGTTCGGTGATACCGCGCTCGGTACCAGCCAGTTTCGAAGTGAAACCGGATAGGAAGTAGTAGCGAGTCTGCTCGGGTGTCAGCTTGGAGACCGGAGGTAGTACCCCGAAAGCATCGGCGGTCAGGAAGATCACCTTGGTGGCATGGCCGGCTTTGGATACGGGCTTGACGATGTTGTCGATGTGGTGAATCGGGTAAGAGACGCGAGTGTTCTCGGTCTTGGATCCATCGTCAAAATCGATTTTTCCATCGGCCAGAACGGTAACGTTTTCGAGCAGTGCATCGCGGCGAATAGCACCGTAGATGTCGGGCTCGTTTTCTTGGCTTAAATTGATGGTCTTGGCGTAGCAGCCACCTTCGAAGTTGAATACGCCGTTGTCATCCCAGCCGTGCTCGTCGTCACCGATAAGCTCACGCTTAGGGTCGGTTGATAGTGTGGTCTTGCCGGTGCCGGACAGGCCGAAGAAAATAGCAGTGTCGCCGTCTTTACCGACGTTAGCTGAACAGTGCATCGAGGCGATGCCTTTAAGCGGTAGCAGGTAGTTCATCATCGAGAACATCCCTTTCTTCATCTCACCGCCGTACCAGGTGCCGCCGATCAGCTGCATCTTTTCGGTCAGGTTGAAAGCAACGAAGTTCTCAGAGTTCAGACCCTGCTCTTTCCAGTTCGGGTTGGTGGTCTTAGCACCGTTCATAACAACGAAGTCTGGCTCATAACTGGCCAGCTCTTCATCGGAAGGGCGAATGAACATGTTCTTAACGAAGTGTGCCTGCCAAGCTACCTCGGTAATGAAGCGTACACATAAGCGGGTGTCGGCGTTGGCGCCACAATAGGTATCGACCACAAACAGACGCTTGCCTGATAACTGCTTGGTGACTAGCTTTTGCAGTTCAACCCAAGTCTCTTGGCTGATTGCTTTGTTGTCGTTTTTGCCCTGATCTGACCACCAGACGGTGTCTCGGCTGGTATCGTCTTTAACGATGTACTTATCTTTAGGTGAGCGGCCGGTAAAAATGCCGGTATCAACCGAAACAGCCCCTAGTTCGGTGACAATCCCTTTTTCGTAGCCAGACAGCGATGACTTGGTTTCTTCTTCAAACAACTGCTCGTAGGACGGGTTGTAAACTATCTCTTGTGTCTCTTGGATGCCGTATTTGGCAAGATCGATCGTAGGACGGGCCTCTGACATCAGTATCTCCAGGCGTTGCTGTATTTAGGTCATTGCTGTTACTTAATTACTGTTGCAAATAGGGCCACTTGCAGACAGTAAGCGCGAAATCGGTGGGTTAAAATGGAGGCTTGGCAACCTCTCGAATTCTTTACCGTCTTTCTCGCAAGCTGAGCATT
>JBFFKD010000019.1:0-13878 GCA_041555595.1 Motiliproteus sp. | reverse complement strand
GGCCAATCCAGTCGAGTCAGACCCGTTGCAAGCCAACTTGCTATCTGACGACGGCCAGCAACGGCTGGTACGACTTTACGGTGTTCTAAATCCTGCCTGGCAGCAGCGTCAACGCCGCTCATTACGCGATTCGATCGAACTGTGTTGGCTCAAGCTCGGCGGCGCCGCAGGACTGGATCAAGCCCAACAGCTTGATATCAGTAAAACACTGACGCTGATTGAGCAGCATGACAGTGGTGGCAGGTTACAAGACTGGCCTGGATTTGAACGCGCCTTACAGCGTCTCTATGCCCAGCCAGCCTCGGATGCCGACTCACGACTACAGATCATGACGATCCATAAATCCAAAGGGCTGGAGTTCGACACCGTGATTCTTGCAGGTCTCGATCGTCGCCCACCGGCCCCCGACAAGCCGCTATTACAGTGGCAGTTACGACTCGATAGCGACGGCCACGAACAGCTATTACTGGCACCGCTAGCACCGCGTGATCAAGATCAGGAAGAGATCTACAGCTACCTGGCCAAAGAGGCGCAGGAGCGAAGTCGGATGGAAACCACACGGTTGCTCTATGTCGGAGCCACCCGGGCGGTCAACCGGCTGCATCTGACTGCCAATTTAAAGACTGACAAAAATGGCGAACTCAGCGCACCCAACAAAGATAGCCTGTTAGCTGGAATCTGGCAGCAGGTGGGCGACAGGTTCATACTCGAACACTGGCAGGACACAGCGACAGCCAGCAGTGCCATCAATGGCCAGCCGACCAACCGGCTTAGCCAGCTGCAGCGACTGGTCAACGGTTGGCAACCGCCGCTACCAATTGACGAACAGCTGCTGCCCGCCCTTAATCGCGTCAACCAGAACGACGACAGCAATCTGCCACAGCCCAATTGGCTTCAGGCTCCGCGACTAGCAGGAACATTGGTACATCAGATCTTTAAACAGCTGAGCGAAACCGGCTTGCCGAATGACGGCAGCGACCTCGACGGCTATCGCACGGGTTGGCGAATCCAATTACAGCAGCTGGGATTACCACCGGTTGAATTGGGCCCAGCACTGGAGCGGGTGCAGCGGTTGGTCGCCAACGCGCTGAACGACCCACAGGGACGCTGGTTGCTCGACCACAACCACCATTTGAGCGCTTGCGAATTACCGTTGAGTTACCACAACGGCTTCAAGGCGTTGCACTATGTGATTGACCGTACCTTTGTCGACGCCGACGACCAGCGCTGGATCATCGATTACAAGACCGCAACCTGCGCCGAGGGACAGTCATTTGACCAGTTTATCGAGCAGGAGAGTCAGCGTTATCGACAGCAACTGCAAAATTACGCTAACGCCTTTGCCGCACTCGAGTCTAGACCGATACGCACCGCACTCTATTTCCCAGAAAGTCAGTACCTGCATGAGTTAAAGTTGCTGGCTTAGGCCAGCAGCATTACCGTTTTAACGGACACGCCTTGTTAACAATGGTGCAACGCAACTAGATGTGTTAAAACCAGCAATCACGATATTTATCAATCACCAAGCGCTAAACTCCGGGCGGCATCTCCACGTCAATCCACCGCTTCGGAGGCTGTACTTATAGATAGCATCAATAGGAACGAGAAATGACCGATCTTCGCGTAGATGACCTGAACGTAGCTTCCCAATCCGTCCTGATCACGCCTGAGCAGCTCAAGCAACAAGTCCCGTTGACCGACGCCGCTCGTCGCTCGGTACTCGAAGGCCGCGAGGTGATTCGCAACATTCTCGATGGCAAGGATCATCGACTGTTTGTCGTTGTCGGTCCGTGCTCGATCCACGACCCCAAAGCCGCGCTCGAATATGGGCGCAAGCTCAAAGTTTTAGCCGATGAACTCAAAGATACCCTCTATATCGTGATGCGGGTGTATTTCGAAAAGCCTCGCACCACGGTCGGTTGGAAAGGCTTAATCAACGATCCACATATGAACGACTCATTTGCGATTGAGGACGGTCTGAGGATTGGACGTCAGCTCTTGATCGACCTGGCCGATATGGGATTACCGCTATCGACCGAAGCACTGGATCCGATTTCACCGCAGTATATGCAGGACCTGATCTGTTGGTCTGCGATCGGCGCCCGCACTACTGAATCCCAGACACACCGCGAAATGGCCAGTGGACTGTCGAGTGCAGTTGGCTTCAAAAACGGCACCGACGGCGGCTTGACGGTAGCGATTAACGCACTGCAGTCGGTCGAACACTCGCACAGCTTTCTAGGCATGAACGGCAACGGCCAGATCTCGGTCATCAAAACCCAAGGCAACAAATACGGCCATGTGGTTCTACGTGGTGGTGGTGGCAAGCCCAACTACGACTCAGTCAGCGTCCAACTGTGTGAGCAGGCACTAAAGAAAGCCGGCATCAGCACCAACATTATGATCGACTGCAGCCACGCCAACTCCAACAAAGATGCCAATCTGCAGCCGCTAGTGATGGATAACGTTTCCAGCCAGATCCTCGAAGGCAACAAAACTATCGTAGGCCTGATGATCGAAAGTAATTTGGAGTTCGGTAACCAATCGATACCAAACGACCTGAGCCAGCTCAAATACGGGGTCTCGGTGACCGATGCCTGCATCGACTGGAACACCACCGAAACCTCGCTCCGCGAGATGGCTGTCAAACTTAAAACCGTTCTACCGGCACGACGCTAACCTGAACGGTTTACTAGGCATTAAAAAGGCTCCTTATGGGAGCCTTTTAATATCTACGCTGTTATAAAACGATGATCTTGAAGCAACCACCGCAATCCAATAGCAGCCATTAATTACTGATAATACGCATTATCAGTGACTGAGTGGTCGGTCTCATCACGAACCCCGACCAGACCCGCAATCTTCTCAATCAATGTTGCTTCGACACCGTCTTTGAGAGTCATATCGACTGCACTGCAACCCTGACAACCGCCGCCAAACTTAAGCACTGCGATATCACCAAGCTCTTCGGTGACCACCTCAACCAACGATACCTGACCGCCATGCGAGGCCAATCCTGGGTTGATATCGTTAAATAATACGTAGTTGATCTGTTCTTCGATCGGGCTATCTGCATTAACTTTAGGCACCTTGGCATTGGGTGCTTTAATAGTCAGCTGACCTCCCATCCGGTCGGCAGCATAATCAACGACTGCCTCTTCCAAATAAGGCAAGCTGTGTGGCTCAAGATAAACCTTGAACGGCTCCAGCGGCATTACCTCATCAGCTTCCTGAATCTCTTCCGGTCGGCAATATGCCAGGCAAGTTTCTGCGTAAGGGGTACCGGGCTGAGTGATAAAGATACGAACCCCAATCCCTTCTACGGCTTGTTTTTCAAGCAGCTCGGCTAGATAGTCCTGAGCGCTATCGGTGATAGTGATGTCGTAATTTTGCATGAATAATGACTACCTACTGTAAAGACACACCCTATTCTAAGCATTCACGGGAGATTATGAAACCTACTTTTTTAGTCAGTTATTATAGAGCTCTGGTTATCTTCTCTGGCATTTCAATGACACAACAGCGCCTTAGTCGTACCACGCTCTGTGAATCTGCTAGAATGGCGTCCCTGTTCTCTAACCAAGCACACCAACTACCAGATCGACATTGCCCTTACATCTGCCCAAACATCCAGCCCTGCAGCTACCCGAATCGCATCGCCTGCAGCAGATCCTATCACTAGGACTGCCCATCATCGGCGGGATGCTATCGCAAAGTCTGATCAATTTGATCGATACCGCCATGGTCGGCTCACTCGGTGGTGCGGCACTGGCTGACGTCGGCGTCGGTAGCTACGCCAACTTCATGGCGATCGCCTTAATCATGGGGCTGTCGTCAGGAGTGCAGGCACTGGTAGCAAGGCGTAACGGCCAGGGACGGATCACCGATAAAGCCGAACCGCTCAACGGCGGCCTGTTACTTGCCTTACTGATCGGCCTGCCGCTGACCGTTTTATGTCTAAGTTTTTCTAGCAACATAATAGCCTTGATCAGCGATGACCCAACGGTGATGGCAGTTGCGGTTCCCTATTTTGATTATCGGGCGCTGGCCATACTGGCGGTCGGACTGAATCTATCGTTCCGCGGCTACTGGAACGGTATCAATCAGCCCTTGACCTATTTAAAGGTGTTAGTGGCCGTGCACCTATGCAACGTTGCCATAAGCTACGGCCTGATCTACGGTGCTTTTGGCCTGCCCGAGATGGGTGCCGCCGGGGCAGGACTAGGCACGACGTTGTCGTTATCACTAGGCACCTTGATCTACGCCGGCTTAACTTTTCGCCAGGCACGCTCCCGTGGCTTCCTCAATCGTCTGCCCGATCGCCAAGCTTTTCGGTCATTGCTTCGATTATCACTGCCCAATTCGTTGCAACAATTTCTGTTCGCCGCAAGTGTCACACTGCTGTTTTGGATCATCGCTCAACTGGGCACCCAGGAATTGGCGATCGCTCACGTCCTAACCCATCTATCGCTGTTTTTGATTCTGCCCGCCGTAGGACTAGGTATGGCTGCGACGACCCTAGTCAGTCATTCATTAGGGCAACAACAACCCGAGCAAGCCTGTCTTTGGGGTTGGGACAGCGTCAAGGTAGCGTTTGCTATATTGCTGCTACTGAGCCTGCCGCTATGGCTGTTCCCTGAAACGATTCTATCGCTTTTTATCCACGACTCTGAGTTGGTCGATCAGGCTCGCTTACCTCTACGGATCGCGGCGGTAGCAATTTGCGCCGACGTCGGAGCGATCGTATTTACCCAAGCGATGCTTGGTGCCGGCGCCAACCGAACCGTGCTCTGGGTTACCACGCTGAGCCAATGGGGGTTCTATCTACCACTGGCTTGGCTCGTCGGGCCTTACCTTGGAGGCGGGCTAACCGCAATCTGGCTGGTACAACTGCTGCATCGCGCGCTGTCCTCTGTGGTGTTTGGTTATCTATGGTCGGGCAAAGGCTGGTCTCGAATCAGGCTATAGTTCTCTAAACAACCGCTGTAAGTTAATCCAAAACAGTTTTGTTTTTAAAAAAATTGAAAGAGCAATCAAGCCACTAGGGTTAAATCGTTAACCGCTTACGATACAATCACGACTAAAGCCTCGGCTGCCGTCACTGCAGCCCACTCCACCACAGCCAGCACCGGTACCGGACCAGCTTCGATGGAACAATCGCTAGTCTTTTCATTTTTTCT
This sequence comes from Motiliproteus sp., assembly GCA_041555595.1. GTDB lineage: Bacteria > Pseudomonadota > Gammaproteobacteria > Pseudomonadales > Balneatricaceae > Motiliproteus. The sequence continues at coordinate 8,698 of JBFFKD010000019.1, read as the reverse complement.
TATCTTCGCGGGTGCCGCCATTGTCGCCTCGTTAGCGCTCTACACCCGCCAACCGTTGCTAGTCGCCTACATCGTGCTGGGGGCGATACTGGGACCTTATGGCGCGGGAATGGTATCGGATACCAGCTTACTGACCGATATCGCCGAAATTGGAATCATTTTCTTGCTGTTTTTACTGGGGCTCGATATGCAACCGAGCCACCTATTCCAGATGCTTAAAAAAGCGACGCTGGTGGCGGTACTCAGTTCGGTAGTCTTCGCAGCGATTGGCTACAGCACCGGTAAACTATTTGGATACACCGACACTGAATGCCTGATCATCGGTGTATCGGTGATGTTCTCCAGCACCATCATAGGCATCAAGCTGCTGCCCACCACTGTACTACACCACAAACACACCGGTGAACTCGTGGTCGGCCTGCTGCTGCTGCAAGATGTGATTGCCATTATTGTGCTATTGGCGATCGATAGTTCAGGCTCGCAAGATGTTGGCCCGTTTACCTATATCAAGACGTTGTTGGCCTTCCCACTACTGATCGGCTCGGCGTTTCTGTTCGTCAAATACGTTCTACTCAAGCTGATCCAACGATTTGACCGCTTCCACGAGTATATCTTTCTGGTCGCGATCGGTTGGTGCCTGGGTTTTGCCGAAGCAGCTCATGCGATAGGACTATCGGCCGAAATTGGAGCCTTTATAGCAGGCGTAAGCCTAGCCACCAGCCCGATATCACAATACATCGCCGAGAGTTTAAAACCGCTGCGTGATTTCTTCCTGATCCTGTTTTTCTTTTCGATCGGGGCCAGCTTCAACCTTACCCTGCTCGATGATGTCATAGTGCCTGCGTTACTGTTAGCAGGGCTAGTACTGTCGTTGAAGCCCGTGACCTTTCGATTATTGCTACAGCGGATCAGCGAGAGTAAACAGATGGGGTGGGAGGTAGGGTTTCGGCTGGGACAGACCAGTGAGTTTTCGCTATTGATCGCTTATCTGGCCACCAGTACGCTGCTGATCGGCCAGGAGGCATCACACCTGATCCAAGCCACCGCTATACTGACCTTCTTGATGTCATCGTATATCGTGGTGTTTAACTTCCCGTCGCCGATCGCAGTGTCGGATCGCCTACGCCGCGATTAGCAACTTTAGGTTATTGTTTACGACTATAGCTTCTGTGCTGTAACGCAGTCTGGTTAAAGCCAAACCAAAACAACACTATAATCATCAACAACACCGCCCCGACGATCACCAGGTCCAGCACTTCCTGCCAAAAAATGGCGTTGATGTCGTCAACATAAACCCCAGTACCTAATGCCCAACCCCAAGGCTCAAACCCGGTAACGTAACTGATCTTATCAACCTGGTTCTGGCTACCCGGTTTGGGCCAGCGGTAATGCAACACACCGCCACCTTGTTGGCTCAGTAACTCTGGAATTTTTTGGGCCAAAGGTTGGCCGTCACGGCTATCATTGGTTTCAATTGGGCGTCCCACCAGGCCTGTTTCGATCGGATGCATGACAAAATTACCGCGATAATCGACTACCCAGAAATAATCGTTATCGCCAAAGCGCATATTGGCGATGGTACGCAGCGCAGCTGCGCGGGCTAATTCAACCGACATTCGACCGTACAGCGTCAGCTGGTGGTAACTATCCACCACCAGCGCCACCTCCTGCACTTTTTGCTCAACGAACTCGATTCGGCTACTCAGCAATCGCTGGTGCAACTGATTCATGCTGTATACAGCACTGCCGACAGCCAGTATGAGCGCCAATAGCACGGCGACGCTTAAATATATACGGCGGTATTTTAGTGTCATATGGATATCTGTGATTAATGAGCAAACAGTATGGCGCTGCACGCATGACAATCAGTGCGGGATGTTTATCACTTTATCATGGATACAACTGCAACGGGGGAATCTAAACAAACGCCTATCACGCGCCTGAGGCAAGAACAGAAAAGATACTCAACTCTTTGAATAGTCAGGAAAAATACGTTTGAGCTTGAGTTTTGCAATGCGCTTAGCTTCGACTAAATCAGCAGCAGTTAACATCGCCGCCACCGCTTCGCGAGCATTGATAGACTGCTCATCGCCGGCCTCTACAGCAGTACTCCACCAGCTGTAAGCTTCCTTGAAGTTTTTCTCGACCCCTTCGCCTTTAAAGTGCATCAACCCCAATGTAATGATGGAATCGACATTACCCTGCTCGGCTGCTCGGCTGTGCCATTTAAGTGCTTCTTTATAGCGGCGAGGAACACCCAGTCCACGGTAGTACATGACACCAAGATGATGTTGAGCCGGAGCTAATCCGCGCTCGGAAGCATGACGCAACCAGAGCACCGCCTGAGACAGATCTCGTGCCACCCCTTTGCCATCCTTATAGAGCATCCCCAGCCGGTATTGCCCCAACGGGTCACCTTCTTGCGAAGCCTTGTGGTATAGCGAGGCGGCCATCATATAGTTTCTGGCGACGCCACTACCCTGCTCGTACAGTGTTCCCAGCATCGATTGAGCGCGAGGCAGTTTTTGATCGGAAGATTTTCGAAACCAATAAGCGGCTTTGACCGGGTCCTTTTCCAACCCAGAACCCGCTAAATAGACCAGTCCCAGATCGTACTGAGCACTGGCATTGCCCTGAATAGCCAGCGAACGCCAGAGTTTCAACGCGGTCGCGTGATCACCGCGCTTGTAGGCTTCCAGCCCTTCGTAGAAGTCCGCCTGAACCGGGAAAGCCAGGATAAGCAGTAATGGCAGCCAAGCCAGATTTTTCATTCAACCTCTCATTTTAAGCCCGAAGGCAAACAACCATTTGTAATTAAAAAGATAATTGATTGTCGTCAACACAGATAAAAACAGACTATCACGGCGCTGACATATTATGAACAGCGGTGCGAAAAATCATTAGATGAACAATTTTAAATCAACGGCCTATTCATGCAACGTATAAAAACGGCTAACGAAGAGGCTTCGTCAGCCGTTTTTAACGCAAACTATAGACCATTAAAATCAGAGTTCGGTGATACCACCCATGTAGGACTGTAACGCAGCAGGAATGCGCACCTTGCCTTCAACCGTTTGATAATTCTCCAGCACCGCCACCAGCGTACGACCAACAGCTAAACCAGAGCCGTTGAGCGTATGTAGCAGTTCGGGCTTACCGGTTTCCGGATTACGCCAGCGCGCCTGCATCCGGCGAGCTTGAAAGTCACCCATGTTGCTGCACGACGATATCTCGCGGTACTTCTGCTGTCCGGGCAGCCAAACTTCCAGATCGTAGGTCTTGACCGCAGAGAAGCCCAGATCGCCACCACACAGAATCACCTTACGGTACGGCAGTTCCAATTTTTGCAGAATCGCTTCAGCGTGGCCGGTCAACTGCTCTAGAGCTTCGGTCGACTTGGTCGGCTCAACCAACTGAACCATCTCCACCTTCTCGAACTGGTGCTGACGGATGATGCCCCGGGTGTCCTTGCCGTAGCTGCCCGCTTCGCTGCGAAAACACGGAGTGTGACTGGTAAACCGACACGGTAATTCTTTAGCATCAAAAATTCGGTCTCGGGCGATGTTGGTGACCGGCACTTCAGCAGTCGGGATCAGATAGAAGTCGTTATCACCTGGCACCTTGAACAGGTCTTCTTCAAACTTAGGTAGCTGACCGGTGCCACGCAGGCTCTCGGCGTTGACCAGGTAAGGCACATAGACCTCTTGGTAGCCGTGTTCACGGGTCTGAACGTCAAGCATAAACTGGGTCAACGCCCGATGCAGCCGCGCCATATTGCCACTCATCACGGAAAAGCGTGATCCGGTGATCTTGGCCGCTGTTTCAAAGTCGAGCCCCTGCCCGACACCTAGATCGACATGATCCTTGGCCTCAAAGTCGAACTGAGTAGGCTCTCCCCAAACGCTGACTTCGACATTATCATCCTCGGAATTCCCCTCTGGCACCGAGTCATCAGGGATATTCGGAACCCCCATCAGCAAGGCTTCGAGCTGTTCCTGTACTCGTTTGTACTCTCCGGCCAACTGCTCGAGTTCCTGTTTGATCCGCTCGCCTTCGGCTTTCAACGGAGCAATATCTTCACCGGCCTTGGCGGCTTTACCGATGGTAGCCGCCTGGGCCTTGCGCTGCGATTGCAGCTGCTCGGTAGACGACTGCAGACTCTTGCGAGCGCTTTCTAACTGGTTAAAACTTTCACTATCAAACAGGTAACCCTTAGTGGTTAGTTTCTTAACAGTCGCTTCAAGGTCGGTACGAAGAAGTTTGGGATCGATCATCGGTCAGGATGGCCTTAATGTTAGAGGTTAACGAAGATATTCGGGGCAGATCAATGAGGCTAAATAGGGCTAAACCCATAGCCGAGTTAACCACAGCCCAGCTGCCAACGCCGCAATGCAGCATAAAACGCTCAATAATATATAAATTGCTGCCGACATGAAATGACCTTCCTGCATCAACGTCAGCGTTTCCAGCGAGAAGGTCGAAAAGGTGGTGAAGGCACCTAAAAAACCGACCATCAACAGCTGACGCGTCGCCGGAGGTAGCTGAGCCTTCTCCATGATCAGCACAAAGCAAACCCCCATCAGCAGCGAGCCGACCACGTTGACTGTGAGCGTCCCTAAGGGCAGGTAGTGATCGGTGTTATTGACCACATAACCACTGACCCAATAACGCGACAGCGCGCCTAGAGCCCCTCCCAGCGCAACCAAAACAAACGCTAGCATCGGGTTTGATTCCTTCTAAACAACATCTGCAACAATACTCTCTGACTGAAAGCCTGCATCATACGAAATTGAGCAACAATTACTTATAGCGTTGGCGGTCGCTGTCACGATCAAGCTGGCGCAGGTACTCCAGCTTGCCACCAATTTTTTGCTCTAGTCCGCGCGCCTCAGGTTGATAATAGCGACGTTGCTGAATCGCCTCGGGCAGATAGTTCTCGCCGGCGGCGTAAGCGTTTGGCTCGTCGTGGGCATAGCGGTATTCGTCCCCGTAGCCCAGATCCTTCATTAACGCGGTCGGTGCATTGCGCAGGTGCTCAGGCACCTCGTAGGAGGGGTCACTGCGGACATCCTCCATGGCCTGATTAAAAGCCCGATAGATCGCATTTGATTTGGGTGCACAGGCACAATAAACCGCAGCATGAGCGATCGCCCGGTTACCTTCGGCCGGCCCCAAACGGGTAAAAGCATCCCAGGCGTTGAGGGTGATTTGTAACGCGCGTGGATCAGCGTTACCAATATCTTCAGAGGCGATTGCCACCAGCCTTCGAGCGACATAGAGCGGGTCGCAACCACCATCTAGCATCCGCGCATACCAGTACAGCGCGCCATCAGCCGAAGAACCGCGTACTGACTTGTGAAACGCCGAAATCTGGTCGTAAAACAGATCGCCGAGCTTATCGTAGCGGCGCCCCGAAGCTTGCAGCACCTCCTCCATGACCGCAACATCGACGATCAGCGCATCCCCCTCCTGGCGTGCCAAATCGGCAGCAATCTCGAGTAAATTCAGCGCGCGACGACCATCTCCATCGGCGGCCAAGGCCAACCGCTCTATCATCGCATCCTCGATCTGCAGTTTTTTATCGCCTAACCCCCGTGGCTCGATCAGCGCCCGGCGGATCACCTCTACCAGCACAGCCTCATCAAGCGAACGCAGCAGGTAGACCCGAGCTCTTGATAGCAGTGCACTATTGAGCTCAAAGGAGGGGTTCTCTGTAGTGGCGCCGATAAAGATCACCGTGCCATCTTCGACAAACGGTAGAAAGGCATCCTGCTGGCTCTTATTGAAACGATGCACCTCATCGACAAAAAGGATCGTCTTGCGCCCCGACTGGGCTCGATACATCTTGGCCTGTTCGATCGCTTGGCGGATCTCTTTAACGCCGGATAACACCGCCGATACCGACTCAAAATTGGCATCGGTCAGTTCGGCGATCAGCCGTGCCAGGGTGGTCTTGCCCACGCCGGGCGGCCCCCACAGGATCATCGAGTGCGGACAACCCTGCTCGATCGCCGACCGCAACGCTTTATCCGGGCCAAGGATATGCCGCTGGCCCAAATAATCATCCAAACAGCGTGGTCGCATCTTGGCAGCCAGCGGCTGATATCCGATGGTTTGCTGATCGGATAAAGCGCTTGCTGAAGTGCCCTGTGGAGCGTTGGTAAACAGATCGTCAGACATAAAAGACTACTCAGCGATCAGGTCAACGCCATCAGGCACCTGAAACTCAAACTGTTCATCACCAACCTCAGGATTGAGCTGCAAATTGCTAAAATAAAGACTCGTTTTCTGGCCCAAATTATCCTCTAGCTGCATCTCCATCGGCACACCGTTTTCAAACAGGATTCGCAGTATTGCAAACATCGCCTCAGGATCTACTGGCTGCAGCCGAAACAGTCCCGTATCGCCTTCGACAGGCCCCTGAATGTCAAATGACTGCTGTAAACTCTGTAGGTCACCGCTAAGCAGCAACGCCGGTGTATTGGTCAACCGGTGGTCGACCACCTGCTGAGTGACCTGTTCCAAGTCTTGATCGTAGATCCATAGTGTCTGACCGTTGGATACCAACAGCTGCGGAAACGGCTCTTCGGTACGCCAACGGAACTTGCCCGGGCGCGCCAATACCAACTCGCCCTGGCTCTGCTGCAGACGGGTGCCACCACCGTCGAGAACCACCTGTTCAAAACTTGCCGACATACTGCTAACCGCTGTCAACAGTCGGTTAAGATTCTGCCCCGCCTGTACATCGGCTTGGACCACTCCAGCAACAGGCGCCAGAACGATTAGCGCCGTGGCAAGTAAGCGAGAGAAACGAAATGTCATCTGGTGAACTCTCATCAAAATAAAAAGTATCTTAAAATGCTAACGATTAACCAACACTGACCGGCGGCGGTGCCAGCACTTCGCGACTGCCGCTATGGCTCGCTTCGCTGACGACACCGGCAGCTTCCATCGCTTCAACCATCCGGGCTGCGCGGTTGTATCCGATCTTCAGCTTTCGCTGGACCGCCGATATCGACGCCCGGCGACTCTGAGTAACAAAAGCCACCGCTTCATCGTATAGCGCGTCTTGCTCGTCATCAAACAACGAGCCTGTCGTTCCCGAAGTGGTATCCATATCAACCGACGCCATCAGTATCTCTTCGACAAAATCAGCCGGCCCCCACTTCTTCCAAGCCTCAACCGAGCGATGCACTTCATCATCGCTGACAAAAGCACCATGTACCCGCACTGGTTGACTGCTGCCGGCAGGTAAATACAGCATATCGCCATTACCGAGTAAGTTCTCGGCCCCCCCCTGATCGAGAATGGTACGTGAGTCGATTCGCGATGAAACCTGGAATGCGATACGGGTTGGCACGTTGGCTTTAATCAGGCCCGTGATGACATCAACCGAGGGACGCTGAGTCGCCAGGATCAGATGGATACCAGCAGCCCGAGCCTTCTGGGCAATACGGGCGATCAACTCCTCAACTTTCTTACCGACGATCATCATCATGTCGGCAAATTCATCGATCACCACCACAATGTAAGGCAACGTTTGCAAAGCCGGTGCCGGAGCATTTTCATCAAAGCCCTCCTCGACCGGATTCCACAATGGATCGAGCAGCTCCTCGCCGCACGCCTGCGCCTCAAGAACCTTATCGTTGAAACCCGCCAGATTACGAACGCCCATCTTGGCCATCAGCTTATAGCGCCGCTCCATTTCAGCCACACACCACCGCAAGCCGGTAGCGGCTTCTTTCATATCCGTGATCACGGGCGTTAACAGATGCGGAATACCATCATAGATCGAAAGCTCGAGCATCTTAGGGTCGACCATCATCAACCGCACCTCATCAGGCGTCGCCTTGTACAGCAAACTCAGAATCATCGCGTTGACGCCAACCGACTTGCCCGAACCGGTAGTACCCGCCACCAATAGGTGTGGCATCTTGCCCAAGTTGACCACAACGGGATTACCGGCGATGTCATTCCCCAGCCCCAGACTCAGCTTGGATGCAGCGTTGTTGTACACCGGCGCATCAAGAACCTCCCGTAGCCGCACCATTTCACGGTTTTCATTGGGAATTTCGATACCAACCACCGACTTACCGGCAATCACTTCAACCACCCGTACACTTAGCACCGCCATTGACCGGGCCAAGTCTTTGGCCAAGTTAGTAATCTTGCTGACCTTAGTACCGGGAGCCGGCTGGATCTCAAACCGGGTAATCACCGGACCGGGGTTAACCTCGACCACTTCGGCAACCACACCAAAATCTTTCAGCTTCATTTCAAGCAAGCGCGACATCGACTCGAGCTGCTCGGCAGAGTAGCCCTGTGATTTTTTTTCTTCGGGTTGGTCAAGGATCTCAACATCTGGAATCTGTCTGTGATCGGATAGCGGTTTTGCTGCCCGGGAAGAAACACGTCGTGGCTCATCAGCGGATTCATCCAGCGCGCTGATAGTTTCGGACAACGGTATTATTTTGAGCTCTTTATGCTCTGCATTGACCCCAGCTTCTTGCTCAGCAGCTGATACCGCACCAACAGATTGAAGCTGACGGGTATCGAGCGATGACAGCTCATTCAATACGTCGTGCTCAGACAATTCAGCCGCGGCGGCGGATAAACCGGTTCCGTCTAGCTCATTGACCGTGTTCAACGCACCGGTTGCCAGTTCGACCCTGCCGCGCGCCGCAACATCGATATTGCT
>JBFFKD010000018.1:0-14100 GCA_041555595.1 Motiliproteus sp. | reverse complement strand
GAGGAGATGATGTTCACCCTCAATGAGCTCGCCGGATTCGAGCGACTCGCCGAGCTTGCTGGATTTGAAGATGCCAGCCCCGATATGGTCACAGCCATCCTGGAGCAAGCGGGTAAACAAGCAACATCGATCGTTGCACCGCTAAACTCGAGTGGTGACCAACAAGGCGTCACCCTCACATCCAGCAACGACGTGATCACCCCAGCGGGCTTTAAAGAGGCCTATCAGCATTATATTGACAGCGGCTGGGGAGCGTTGCAATTTTCCCCCTCGCATGGTGGTCAGGGACTGCCCTTTTCACTGGCCATCGCAGTACAGGAGATGTGGCACGCCGCCAACATGGCATGGGGGCTGTGCCCGCTACTTTCCCAAGGCGCGGTCGAGGCCATTGCCAGCAACGCCAGCGAGGCCATCAAACAACGCTTTCTTCCCCCCATGATCGCAGGAACCTGGACCGGCACGATGAACCTGACCGAACCCCAAGCGGGTTCCGATCTGGCGGCGATCAGGACTCGCGCCGTTCGTGATGGCGAACAGTATCGAATTTTCGGCCAAAAAATATTTATCACCTGGGGTGAGCACGACATGGCCGAGAATATCGTCCATCTGGTACTGGCTCGACTGCCAGATGCCCCTCCCGGGGCAAAGGGGATTTCGCTGTTCCTGGTGCCCAAATTTATCCCTAATGCCGACGGCTCACTCGGTCAGCGTAATGACTGCATCGCCATTTCGCTAGAACACAAGATCGGCATACACGCCAGCCCGACCTGCGCCATGAGTTACGGCGATAACGACGGCGCCATCGGCTACCTGGTGGGCGAAGAGCATCAGGGCTTGGCCTGCATGTTCACGATGATGAACAACGCCCGACTGACAGTAGGATTGCAGGGAGTTGCCATCGCTGAGCGTGCCTATCAACAAGCCCGTGACTATGCTCAGGAACGGATACAGGGCACACCAATTGACGGTAAACAAACCGATGCAATAATCGGCCATCCCGACGTAAGACGCATGCTCGATACCATAAAAACGCTGACCGAGGCTGGCCGGGCGTTGGCCTATGTCGCCTGTACCGAGGTCGACCTTGAAGCGGCTGATTTGGCACCTGAACGTCATCAACAACACCGACGACGGGTCGGCGTGCTGACTCCACTGGTGAAAGGCTGGTGTACCGAGATGGCACAAGAGGCCGTTTCGCTGGCGGTGCAGGTCCATGGCGGCATGGGCTATGTGGAGGAAAGCGGTATCGGCCAACTATACCGTGATGCTCGAATTCTCCCCATCTATGAGGGCACCAACGGCATCCAGGCGATGGATCTGATCGGCCGCAAGACCGTTTCTGACCGAGGCCAGGCGATGTTCGAGTTGATCGACGAGATGACCTGTTTTGCCCGCCAAGTGCCCGCCTCGGCGGACATTCCAGCCAACTTAGTAGTGCTGTTCTGCGACAGCGTTGAGGCACTCAAAGATACGGTTAATAGCATCCTCGCAAACGCCGATAATAAAGTACTGTTGGGCACGATCGCCTTTAACTACCTGATGCTGTCAGCAACGGTGGTCGGCGGCTGGCAAATGCTACGAGCCGCCACCATCGCCCAGCAGAAATTGCAGCAAGGGTCAGATCGCACCTCATTCTACCGCGCCAAACTCGATAGCAGTCGCGTCTACCTGAACCAGATCCTGCCCCGCTACCTCGGCCTTGCCTGCGCAATCAGAAACTGTTCCATTGACCCCCTTTCCACCAGCGCCATCACAGACGACAATTAGGAGATACCGATGTTTATAAACGGACAATGGCATGCTGACTGCAGCTCGTTTCCTGTATTCAACCCCGCGACCGGCACTATTATCGGCGAAGCGGTCGATGCAAACGCAGATGATATTAACAACGCCATCAACAGCGCGGCCGATGCATTCCAGAGCTGGTCTCGCACAACAGCTTACCAACGCTCTGCCTGTCTGTATAAAGCCTATCAACTGATGCTCGAACAACAGCAGACGCTGGCCGAGTTGATGTGCACAGAACAAGGAAAACCTCTCAAAGCTGCCCTGGGCGAGGTCAAGTACGGGGCCGACTTCCTGCTCTGGTATGCTGAAGAGGTCACGCGACTCTATGGGGAGACTATCCCTTCCGCTCGCCCTGATCAGCGTTTTTGGGTGCAGCACCAGGCGGTGGGCGTGGTGGCGGCCGTCACCCCCTGGAACTATCCGATCTCGATGATCACCCGCAAAGTTGCACCGGCAGTGGCTGCAGGCTGTACCATCGTGCTTAAACCGGCCGAGTCCACGCCGCTGTGCGCCATCGCAATGTTCAAGATTTTCGAACAAGCGGGCTTCCCTGCCGGCGTCGTCAACCTAGTCACCGCCGCGGACCCCAAACCGGTCGGTGATATATTCTGTAGCCATCCTAAGGTAGCAAAACTGACCTTCACCGGATCGACCGCAGTCGGACGGTTATTGGCCACCCAGGCCGCGCCCCACTTTAAACGGGTGTCGATGGAGCTGGGGGGGCACGCCCCGGCGATCGTATTCAACGATGCCGACCCGGTCCATGCCGCCAAAGGTTTATCGATGGTCAAGTTTCTCAATACCGGCCAGGCCTGTATCAGCCCCAACCGAATTTTTGTCCATCAGGATATTATCGAACCGTTTTTGGACACGTTTAGCCAACGCGTTGCCCGACTCAAGGCGGGCAACGGTATGGAAGACGGCATCGCTATAGGACCACTGATCAACCAGGCGGCACTGGACAAGGTCTCCGGTCAGGTCGAGGACGCCCTCGCCAAGGGAGCGGTGTTACTGCAAGGCGGCAAACAGCTGTATATCGAGGATCTGGAACAGGGTTGCTTCTACGCCCCGACTCTGCTGAAAGGCATCACACCCGAGATGCGGATCTACCGAGAGGAGACCTTCGGCCCCGTTGCACCGGTGATCGCCTTCTCGAGCGAAAATGAAGTACTGGAGATGGCCAACGACACCCATTACGGACTTGCAGCCTACGTCTACACCGAATCGCTATCACGATCGATCCGGGTTAGCGAAAAACTCCAGTTCGGCATCATCGGTATCAATGACATCAACCCGACTGCTGCCGCTGCACCGTTTGGCGGCATGAAGAGCAGTGGCCTGGGGCGAGAAGGTGCTCGCCAAGGAATTCACGAATACTTGGAAACCAAACTGATCGGTATCTCTGTCGCTACCAACGAGGGAGATCAATAATAATCGACACTCGCCTAAGCAGTGTTGGTAATTGGGATTTAGATTAGCTTGGGTGCGATGATCATTGAGTTCGCTTAGCTAAGTTTTGATCAGCCGATACCAACAGATAAAACGTCAGTCTCTCGACTCTGTCAGCGCCTTCGTTACGACATGCCTGCTTCGAAAAATAGCGAATAACCTGAGTCACTTTCGTTTACGCATTAGTCCGACACCAGCCAGCGCTCGATATCGCCCCTATGGGGTATCGAGCCGCTATGCACTAGTTTCTCATCGACCACGACGGCAGGTGTGCTCATCACGCCAAACTTCATCATCACCTGTGGGTCTTTTTCTTTGATGATGTTGACAGCGATATTGAGCTCTTCCGCGATACGCTCAATGGCTTCTGCGGTCTTAGTGCATTTGGCACAACCTGATCCCAGCACCTTGATTATTTTCATATCAACTCTCCAAAATTAGACTATCCATACCGCCACTATGTTGAAGAACCATCCCACGAGCGTGAAAGACACCAGCAGCATCGTGAACAGCAGCGCCAGCAGTCGCCATTGCATCACCTGCTTAAGTAGAATGAATTCAGGAAAGCTTGCAGCAACCGTACTCATACAGAACGCCAGCGTCGTTCCTACCGGTAAGCCATGGAGAATTAAACTCTCCATCACCGGAATCACCCCCGTCGCATTGGAGTAAAGAGGGATGCCCACCAATACAGCCGCTGGCACGTTCCACCATTGGCCGGCGGCAAGGTTCTGCTCAATCCAACCATCCGGAACAAAACCGTGTAGAGCCGCTCCCAGGCCAACGCCAATGAAGACCCATTTCCAGACCCGGGAAAAGATATCCTTGAGTTCATCAACAGCAAATTGATGTCGTACGGCCAGCGTCAGAGCGTTGTCGGAGTCGGTCTCGCTTGTTGATGTTTTCGCCGCATTCTCGAACGCCTTGCGAGCAAAAGGCTGGAGTAAACGACCAGCATTAATGCTATCAAGGAAAAAACCGCCAACGATGCCAACGGTCATGCCAATCAGGATATACGCGATCGTGAACTTCCAACCCAACAGGCTACCGAGTAAAACGATAGCCACTTCGTTAATCAGCGGTGATGTCAGCAGAAACGCCATCGTGGTACCTATCGGAATACCCGCTGAGGTAAAGCCTAAAAACAGGGGGATACTCGAGCAGGAACAGAACGGCGTGATCGCACCAAACATGGAGCCTAAACCGTACCCCAGCAAGCGATTTTTACCGGCTAGGTAATCACGAACACGTTCAATTCGTAACGACGCTCGCGCCAGAGCGATCAGGTAGATCATGACGATCAATAGAGCGAATATTTTGGTCGTGTCTTCGACAAAAAAATGCAGAGCCGATCCCAAACGCTCCGATCGGTCAAACCCTAATTGCTCTAATACCAGCCAATCGGCAAAGAGAGTAAACAGATGCAACATGAAAGCGACCTCCTTGTCGTCTCTGGGCCTTGGCAAAGGCCATCAGAGATAACACCACATACACACGTATCTATGTCCCAAGACTAGTCATTGATGGTGGCTATTTCTAGCAAGTGACGGACTGCTCACAGCCAACCAGCAACGTTTTTATGAACCGATCTAACAGCAGGTGCAGCAATATAGATAAGCATCGACAAGTTGGGATCTATCAGGCAAGAGATCGCAGGGGCTTTCTATTGACTAAAATCAACAAAAACACATTTAACCAAACTGAATGACAGCTTTATCGCTTTGGATCAATACCGTAATTTCGTGCTAGTAATACACTGCAGTTGTAACTGTTATCCCGCCGGGGGATGGTGACTTTGCAATTGGGGTAAACAATCATGAACGCTAGAGCTAACCCAGCTTCCAGGCCCGTTCGAGTTTTGATGCTCGATCTGGATAGCGAGTATTTCGCCTGGGCTCAAACCATTCGCAATCATTGCCCCCACTGGGATCTGCGACGAGTCGACTCGGCGGCCTCGTTGGTCGCGTGTTTGAAGGAAAGCGAATACCAGGCTATCGTCATCGCTCCCTCGGCACAGCACCATCGCGATCAAGGTTGTCTGGTCAAGGCCAAGAACCTGCAACCGCGGGCTGTACGTGCAGTGCTCCCCGGTTTGATGGGAGGCCTTGGCCAGAGCAGTCGTACCTGTGATTTAGTTCACCGCATTTATGCCGATCATCACTCGACCGAAACCATTGCAGATTCCCTCGAAACTCAGGTTAAGCTCAACCGTCTGATCAACAAACCGCAAAACCGTGATTTCTTCAGCACCGGTGGCCCGTTGCCCTCTGCGCCACTGGTCTACAAGGAATTGACCGATGCACTAAACAATCCAAACAGTAGCTTCCCCCAGATCGCTACAATTGTGCAGCAAGATCAGGCAATGGCGGCCAAGTTGCTGCGCATGGTGAACTCGGCCTTTTTCGGTCTGCAGCGCCAGGTCAGCAATATCAATGAAGCCGTGTCGTTGGTGGGGCTGCGAACACTGCGCGGACTGGCCTTGTCTGGTCACCTTGCCAATATGTACCCTCAGCATGATCAATGGACGGCATTTTCGTTCGAGAAAGTGAATGAGCGGTCCCTAATGGTGGCGCGTCTGGCGATGCAAATTGCCAAAGATATGCGTGCCAATGCTGCCATTCAGGATCAGGCGTTCCTCGCGGGTTTGTTGCACGATATAGGTACGCTTTTTATCGCTTCAAAAAAACCGGCACACTATCTCGATGTAATGCGGGTCTCATCTGAAAATAAGGTGTCGATCTGTGCGGTTGAAAAGAAACGACTCGGTTTCTTCCACGGTGAGATCGGCGCCTATCTGTTAGCAAACTGGGGGCTGCCGGCGCAGGTGGTTGAAGCCGTTCTGCTGCATCATACGCCTCAGCTGTGTGGTGACCACCAGTTCACCCCTCTGACTGCCGTCCATATCGCCGATGCATTAATCCCAGCAGTTCAAAACGAAACCGGAGCGGTTCTGGCTAACAAGCTTGTTAATGACTATGTCGCCGCCACAGGTGCATCCCAACAACTAGGGCTTTGGAGAATTAAGGCAGAGTCCATGTTGAAGACAATTAATCGGTAGCACGCACACAGCTGATCTAAACTGTTCGTTGCTAAAAGGCGCTCTATAGGGCAGTAAAAAGTCGAATCAGTTGACAGCTATACAGTCGCAAAGGCATAGGAAACAGCTCGAAGCCCCACCAGCATCTGAAAGCATCTCATCACCGAGGTCATGCTGTATTAACCCGTCCAACAGCATCATCGCGCCGATTCAAGTTCTCAAGTTCCAACCATCAATAGCGGTGCTTTGAATCATGACGCCAACTGCGACGGTGATCAGGACGAAAGGAGTTAAACGGGCTGCGATAGCGTTGTTTACCTCGGTGCTCTACCCTGTTGTGCCCCCATTTCTGGCCTCGGCGCTCTCCCCTTATTTTCGGCCAATGCCGATCCCAATGACGTCCCGATGATCGATATCCCGAATCGCGATGCCGTTGATACCTGTCGATATCCCTTCTATCTATTCGGTGCGGCCGTTTCCAGCCCGAGTGAGACGATCGTTCGTAGGTGGGATAGCCATAATGTAAACCGCTGCTGAAAGCGAACGATTGATATCGATCTGAGAACCCCAAATAGAATCGATAATTGTAAGGGTCGGTATTGGAACCTGGCTGGGAATAAACAGAAAATCGCGACTCAGCGACCGCAGGCCCGACCAGCAGCAGTAACAACATAGCAAGGGCCAGACCTCGGCCTCTAGTCGTATCACCAGTTAACAAGAAATTGCCCATCGTGCGCTCCTTATGGGAGGCTCGATATATGCTCCCATAAAAACGATATTACCGGCGCGGATATGAACAAGAGCTTAATTTAGGATCTGTATGAGTGAGCTGTTGAGGTTAAGCTACGGCGGTTACACCGCTTAACTTTGACTGTTCACTTCAAGCAGTTCGAATACCTTTTGCCCCACTTCAGGGTCTACTCCATTCAAGCCAAATGCCATAACGGTATCTTCAACATCTATATGGGCGGCCTTTGAAAGCATGAATAACTCGCTAAGAAAGTTACTTTGACTTAAGACCAACCCCAACCCCTGCTGTGAATCATGGCGCTGCTGCTCTAAGGCTTGGATGACGGAGTCAGGCATATTCCAAGATTCGGCGATACGCCATGACAACCACAAAGAGTAGCGAACCATCATCTCTTTAAATAGCTTTCCACCGGGCGAGCTGGATGGGTCGGTGCGTTGAAAGGCTTCTACTAGGCATTTGTACATCACCACCTTGCCAACATCATGCAGCAAACCAAGCAAGTAACATAAGCCTGGATCATATGAGCCCGATAGGAATCGACAAATAAATGCGCACTCTTCAGAGTGGTCCCATATCTGCTGTCCAAATTTTTTGAAGTAGATCGGTTTTATACTCAGAACACGTTTCATTAAAATACTATTGGTGATGTCACCAACTCCCGACAGTCCGAGGCTTGCTATTGCATCGGGAATGCTCTCTATCGGTTTGGCTGTTCTTCGGTATGCAGGAGCATTGGCCCGACTAACAATCTCACCAGCAAGGGCGACATCGGATTCAATGATAGAGGCCAAGACTCGAAAATCAGTATGAGGATCTGATAATGCTTTGTTGATCTGCATTAGTTGAGTCGGTAAAGGCGGAACAAGAGATGATACCTGCTGGTGTTCAAGCAGGATGCTAATTTCATCGCAAACCGCTTGCTCGACAGCATTGAGCCGGTCCGATGCTTCATCAGGCTTACCAAACATCACATCGTAAAATGCCGTGCTTAAATCGATCTGGCTAGCCAGTTTTGACATTTAGCATATCCTTTTTTGTTAAATGGATATTAAACGATAATAGAACAGGTTGTTATGATGTATGTCAGCTCTTCTCTATAAATGACAAAACGCACAGGCGCTTTCATGTTATTGAAAAAATAGTAATTACCGATGCAATACAGGCTGATGTTAGGTAGTTACACCCATTAACTGAAGGTTATTTTAGTCTCTTGATGACACAGCTAGTGCCTCGAATCTCCATGCCCCTTGATAGACGTGGTGACTGCTTTGTCGCCAGGCTGAGTGAAAACAAAACCTGACGATGAGCACAGCCGATCAAATTCGTTTTTACGATCTTGAGTAGATATTTCAAAGACTCTCGTGCGCTTTTTCTGATCGTAGTTTGATCAGCCTCAAGCTACATAAGAGTTTTCACACAGCCTGTCGCAGCAAGCGACAATGCTGGTCTCGCCTGATTTGGTCGGTAACATAGGCAAGGCAGTGACAATTCATCCGTAAATAATATTTGTCTGAAAGCTTCTCGCTAACAGTTTCCCTTCCGGTGCCCAAACTTCCGCCTGTGACGAGCTGAGGCCATTTGCGCCAAAGTTTACTTTGGACAGATACCCCAGATGTTCTGTAGATGAAACTTTATGGCTGGGGTTGGCAAAATGAACGCTCCAGCTCAGAGTTGAGAGTGGTTTGAATCCGTCATAGTGAGGTGAGGCTGCGGGGGGCCAAGAGTCAATCAGGCAAATTAGGTGGGCGTCCGTCATTTTTTTAGGGGCATCTTTAAATGCCATCCAGCCTCCCAATTCAGGTACCTCTTGACCGCAAAATGGAACTCCTTCTGTAGCGATATGATTGTCAAAATGTTGGAAAAAGGAAGGCAAATGATCCCCTTTTAAGAGCACCGATTTATCTTTTTCCTTAAGTTGAGGCAAGGTGAATGTGTCGATGACGATGTTGGATTCTAGTGGTAGGACATAATCCGCTCGTGCGGTTGCCCTCACTTTGCCTTGCTGAACAATTCGGGCAGATTTAATAGTTACGGTCTTTCCATTAGCCAGGGTTTCAACTTGAATTTCAAAAGGTTTAAGCGCTTCTAAAGGCCTTAGGAAACCGATTTCAAAATTTCTCAGAGGACGAGATGGATCGGTATCTCTTTTAGTGGCTTCACACAGAATAGCCGCCGTCAGGCCTCCAAATGTGGTTCTTCCCTGTGCCCAAGTATCGGGAATCAGAATTTCTTGCCCTGCTCCAATGGAGCTTATTAATTCATCGATATGCATTGATCAATCTCGTTGAGCTTGCGTACAAAATACTTTTGTCGCAACAGCAGTCTGGATTGAGTGGTGCTGGTGCAACACTTAACTCATACATAGCCTTAATTTAGGCAGGCAAAAATGTGGCTAGGAGACGCTGACAGTATTTGCTGAGCGGTGTCGATATAACCGTTAACCCGGCAGGCCGCTTGGACGCTAATGGCCGAGTTAACGCTACGGTAATGAGACGCGGATCGTTTACGACTTCGAGTCGGCACGACTCATGAATTTCGATTCGCTGGTATTGACCTTGATCATCTCGCCGGTGGCGATGTACTCAGGAACCTGTACGGTCAAACCGGTCGATAAAATGGCGGGCTTGGTTCGGGCGCTGGCCGAAGCACCTTTGATCGAAGGATCGGTTTCAACCACTTTCAGATCAACCGATGACGGCAGTTCGATCGCTACCGGAGAACCATCGACAGCCAACACCTGCAAGCCCTGGGTATCTTCAGTGATGAACATGGCCTGCTCTTCAATGGTCTCTTTATTGAAGTTATACGGGGTGTAGTCTTCGCTATCCATAAACACGTACTCATCGCCATCGATATAAGAGAACGTCACCTGATGGCGGCTGAAGTCAGCCAGGTTGATCACCTCGTCAGCCTTGAACGTTTCGTCTACTTTGGCGTTGGTGGCCACATCGTACATCCGCATCCGATATAGGCTCGCTCCAGCACGACCACAGGGGGTCGACTTGGTGATCTCTTTAACAAAATAGACTTTGCCGTTGTGCTCGATCGCGGCAAATTTTTTAAGGTCACTGGCTTTTGGCATGATAAAAATTCCAATAAAAATGATCTGTAAAATTCAGTGGGGTTAAATCAAAAGGGCTGACTCAAAAGGGCTATCTTAGCCGAGCCAACGCCGAAAACAGAGCCACTCCAACGATGACCGGCATAGCACCGGTCATCGTCAGAACACTACACTTTAAACAGCGTGTAGCCCTGCTCAGCTAGGGTGTCAGCTTGCTGCGGATCGGTGACGATCGCTGCGCTGCTTGGCTGGTCTTTAAGGTAGCTCTTGGCCACCCGTTGTAGATCAGCCATGCCGACCGTCAGCACCCGCGAGCGGAACTGCTGCCGTTGTGCAGGGGTACGACCAAACAACGTGCTGTGATACGCCTGCTTGGCCTCACCTGCCGGTGAACCGGGCTTGTCGATACTGCTCACCACCCCCAGGATCGCTTCCTCTAGACGGTTAGCTGGGTGTTCGTTGTCCAGCAACCACTCGATCGAGTTGTCGAAATCATCCAAGGTCTCGGTCAGACGCGGGTCGCGGTAAGAGAAGAAACGGAAGCAAGCGCTGCTCGAATCCTGGCTGGCACCTGAGCCATAGGCCCCGCCCTGCTCACGGATAGCGCGATGCAGGAAGCCATTGCGCAGAAACTCCCCGAGTACCGTCAGCGGTGCCGCGTCAGGGTGTTCAACCACAACCGTCGCGAACGCCTTGGCGCAGAAGTTAACCTGCGTATTGGTGCCCCAAACCTGCTTAACTGACTCGCGTACCGGTGGCAACGTAAAGGTATTGAAGGGAGTGTCGGTTATCAGCGGCTGCCAGTGTTGCTGCAGCGCCTGGTCCAGCTCGTCACACCGAGCTGGCTCAGCGACCATCAGGAAGTGACGCGGCGCATTGAGCATAAGCGTGTGGATCTCGGCCAACTGATCGGCCAGTAACGTCATTTTGGCAGTGTCGTTTAAACCGGCCTCGAGCTGCCTTAGATAACAGATGCTCTGCAGTCCCTGCTGCCGATCCGACAGCAAAGCTGACGGGCTGTAGTGGCTCGATGCGGCCATCATTGCCAACGCATGGCCGCTACCAGTGATGCTCTGTTGCTTACGTGCCAGCTTCTGGGCCATCAGTTCACGTATCTTGCTGTGCTCGTCAAACCGCAATTGCTTGAAGGTTAACGCGATCAGTTCGACCAGATGCTCGGCGTTGTGCGCCAGCGCCTTACCCGACAGGGTTAAGTAACCCTTGACCTGTTGTTCATCGTCTATCGCCCCGCGCACCGACGCGTAAGCATTGATACCGCCGGTGACGCTAGCCTGCCGGGCCTGTGCCTGTTGATAGCTCAGTTCGCCATAGCCCAGCTCGGTTATACAGCTGGTGTAGTGCGGCAGCAGTTGTTGCTGTAGTTCGGTCAATTCGGGCAGCTCGACCAGCAATTGCTGGTATACCAGGCCGTTGGTGCCGCGACCGTAGAACACCCGCTCGCCGCAACTCAGTGTCTGCTGTTCAGCCGTAGGAATATTGATTGAATCGGGTACATCTTCCAACCCGACCTTGGGCAGGACTGTCTCGTCGTCAATTTGACTTTGACGAACTTTGAGCGCAGCTGCCTGGTCGATCAACTGCTGCGTCTGCGCCTCATCAAGCCCTGCCTTGATCCGTGCTAGCTTGTCGGCTTCGGCCTGATCGCGCCGCTTTGCCATCTGCATATCAGGCCGTAAGGTTAGGCGAACCCGGTGCTGGTTGTCGATCAGCCAACGTTTTACCAGCTGCTGAATATAGTCGGGCTGTTTAATTTTGAGATGCAACGATTCCAGCACCGGATCAAGATTGATCGCCGCAATCGGATCACCGCGATGGATCGCCGCTCCAAGTCCGGTCAGCATCAGCTGCAATCCGTACGGGTAACCGTCACCGCCGATCTCGCGCTGGCTCAGCTCCAACTGGTGCAGCGCCGCCTCGATCTGCGATTGCTCAACGCCCTGCTCGGCTACCTGTTCGAGTACCTGCATCACCATCGCTTCGACCGCATCGGCCTGCTCCGGCTCGGTGCCTTCCATACCGCACATAAAGCTCATCTCGCGATTGGAGTCTTCCAGTCCGCACAACGGTGACGGTGCATTGCCTAGATCGGACGATTCCAACGCGTACCTTAGCGGTGAGGCGCTGTTATCAAGCAGCACCCTTGACAGCAGATGTGCCTCGAGTTCCTGTTCCAGGTCGGTGCTGTTACCCAACAACCAACCCAATACGACATGCGTCTTACCACTAGCATCATCGTCTTCCAGCGGATAGGCCTCTTCGATCCGAATCGGCGCGTGGTAGCGCAGTTCGTCGGGCACCGAAATATCCTGAGACTGGGCGTCAAACCGACTTAAGGCACCACTTTCGAAACGCTGCTGCAGCTCGCTGGCAGACAGATCACCAAAGCTCATAAACACCGCATTGCTAGGGTGGTAGTGACTGCTGTAAAACGCTTTCAACTGATCATAACTGAGACTCGGGATCACTTCTGGATCACCGCCACTGTTGTGGTGATAGGTGGTAGTCGAGAACAGGTGTTTACTCAGGGTCTGCCATAACAGGCTCACCGGCGAGCTCATCGCACCTTTCATCTCATTGAATACAACACCTTTGTAGACCAACGGCGACTCGGTCTCCCCCTCCTTCTCGAACTCGATCCGGTGTCCTTCCTGAGCAAAGTCAAGTTCGTCAAGACGGCTAAAAAAGACCGCATCAAGGTAGACATCCATCAGATTAAAAAAGTCTTTACGGTTCTGACTGGCGAACGGATAAGCGGTCCAATCGGAGCTGGTGAAGGCGTTCATAAAGGTGTTAAGTGAGCGCCGGGTCATCATAAAGAACGGGTCGCGAACCGGGTACTTATCACTGCCGCACAGACTGGTGTGTTCGAGAATATGGGCGACCCCGGTTGAGTCCTGCGGAATCGTCCGCAGTGCCACCATGAACACATTCTCGGTGTTGTCTGAAGCGATATGGTAATGCTTGGCGCCGGTCACTTTATGGCGGTATTCAGCGACCTCAACCCCCAACGATTCGATAGTCTGACAACGTTCAAACTCAAAACTAACCGCGGGTTGCAGGGCGCTTGGGAGCGTGGGGTTTGCTACAGAATCGGGATTGCTCATCGGCAAAAGGGTGTCCTTATTAATAGTCAGTGCGGCGACAATATAGAGTCACGGAGTCACACGCTGACCTTGTTATAAATGACTTATCTGTCTGGCCTGTTGGCTGTCACTCAAACGAGCGAAGCCTGTGTTGTAATTATCAATATAAAATGAAGCCAGCATAATAACGCGTTTTCTATTGCAGTGCCTGTTTGAGGCCCCTCAATCAGTTCGGTTCCTGCCTCCGATTCGTTGTTTTACCGCCCCACATTCAGCATGGTCGAGATAAGCAAATAACGTTGACATATTTTCTTGATCATTTTATAGTCAAGGCACTTTTGTTGCGGCGCAGCAAAGCCCTACTTAAATTGCCACATCCATTTTGAATATACTTGTCATATTAACGGAGCACATTCATGTACGAGTCAGCCTTGGAAAACGTTAAGTCCAGCTTTCAACCACTGGTAGAGTTCGCCGAACTGAACCGTAAGACTCTGGAAAAGATCACCTCAGTTCAGACCAGTTATCTGACCGACTGTATCAGCAGCAGCATTAAGCAAGCCCAGTCATTGGCTGAAGCAGGCAGTGCTAGTCGTGCCGCTCAACTGTCATTCGAGGCTGCCAAGCAGTTCGAGTCAAAACTAAACGGGGTTACCGAGCAAAACCTGTCGGCCTTGAAAGAGCTACGCGAAGGTGTCAACTCGCTGGTTAATAACAGCTGCTCCGAAAGCTACACTCGCATCACCGATCTGTACAACTTGAAAGGCAACTTCAATGCCGTAACTGCAGCACTTAAGCCTGCTGCCGCCCCGGCTAAGAAAGCCGCCGTCAAGAAGACCCCGGCCAAGAAAGCTCAAACCGCTGTGAAAACCGAAGCTAAGCCTGTAGTTAAAACCGAAGCTAAGCCTGT